>JACRLM010000062.1 GCA_016235255.1 Nitrospinota bacterium
AATCCATTCTTCCCTTGCCAGTTTTCCCGTTACCGTTTACTCTTTTCATGTGACCTCCTTGCTTTCCGTTGTTTTCGTTCAAAAACATGGTAGCAGGTGAGGTCATACCTTCGTTTCAACTAAGTTTAGGACACTTTCGCTTCACGGATCTCGTGGAAACGGACAGCGCGCAAAAGACGTATGACCTGATCCTCGCCAACATGGGCCTTCCCGGAAAGAATACGGGCGTTGTTTTCTTCGATATGGCGGCCACCCAGAACCCGGGCCTTAGCCTGGACAAGAAGCTCCGGCGCAACGATAAAACGCATGACATCATCATAATCGCTTTTTCCGACCCGCGGGACCGCCGACAGGCGTCCTTGGCGGCGCAGACGGAAGCGGACGAGATAGTGCCAAAACCATTCTCCCCCTCCACCGTCCAGAACAAGCTTATGGAGGTGATGACCCGCAAGCTGGCGGACATACGCAAAGAGGTGGACGGCTATCTGTACAAGGTGGACCTGGCCATCGAAACACCTGAAACCAGCATCACCCAAAAGAAAAAGGCGGAATTTTTCGCGGGCGGGATTTTGAAACTGGCGGAACTTGCGCCATGGAGCCACCTGCCGGTGCTCGACCTTGGCAAGACGCTGTACAAATTCCGCATGTACACCGAGGCGGAGAAGATGGCCCGGAAAGTGATTTCCGTGGACTTCGGCTCGGCGGAAGCGCACCAGTTGCTTTCGCAGGCGCTAAAGGCGCTTGGCAAGATTCCCCAGTCCATAAAGGAACTGGAGCTTGCGTTGGCGCAAAAACCGAACTCCGCTGAACTGAAGCTTAAGCTCGGCGAAGCGTACCTCAAGGACGGCAAGCCTGAAAAGTCCATCCCGCTGCTTTCGCAGGCCGCGCAACATTTTGCCTCCCGCTTGGACAGCGAAAAAGAGGCCCGTGGACGCAACTTCCTTGGCCAGGCCAAGTTCGAGAAGGGCGAAGCGGCAAGCGACGGGGAGATGATAAACGACGGGATCGAGGACCTGGACAGGGCCACCAGGCTGGATCCGGGGCTTATTTCCGCCTATTACAACCTTGTGGTGGCGTACCAGAAGACCAACCGGCCCGCGGAGGCATACAAGGTGTTCGAGCGGATACAGTCCGTAGAACCGAGGGACGCGGAGGGCTGGGTGGAAATGGGAAAGACCTACCTGATGCGCCATGAGCCTGAAAAAGGGGTGTTCGCGTTCAAAAAAGCGGATTCGATGGGTGAAGGCAAATTTGAAATCTACGAGGAGGCAGCCACGGCCCTTTACCGGCACAAGCTGTACAAGGACGCGCTGGCCTATCTTGCTAAAGCCAAGCGGATCAATCCATCGGACAAATACGCTTACAACCTGTGCGGTGTGATATACCGGATCCTTGGCGAGCGGTTCGCCGCGGTGGACGAATATAAAATGGCCGCAAGCCTGGATCCCAGCGACGCGGCGATAATCTTCAACCTTGGCGTGGCCTATTTCAAGACAAGCCAGGAGGACCTTAGCCTGGAGTATTTCAGAAAGGCCAAGGAGCTCGATCCGAACCTGACCGAAGCGGACAAGTATCTTGATATCCTGGAGGCTGGACAGGAATAGCTTTTCCTTTTCAGCGTCTGAACATAAAGGCGGATCCGTAAATGGCCATCATCTCCGCCTCGCGCCGGACAGACATTCCCGCGTTCCACGGCGCATGGTTCATGGACAAAATCGGCAGGGGCTTTTGCCATGTGGCAAACCCGTTCAACGGCAAGGTGGAGAAAGTCCTTCTTGGACTGGGCGACGTGGACGCTTTCGTGTTCTGGTCGCGCAACTATGCGCCGATGCTCCGCAATCTTGAACGGCTGCGCGCCATGGGCCACCGTTTCTATTGCCAGTTCACCATAAACTGTTATCCGAGGTTTATCGATCCGGCGGCTCCTTCGCTTGCCAAGGCGGCCCGCACCGCCCATGCGCTTTGCCGGATGTTCGGCCCGGACACGGTGGTGTGGAGATACGATCCAGTGATGCTTACGTCCGGCGCCACATTCAAGTGGCATGAGCGCAATTACGCCGCCATTTCAAAAGCGCTGGAGGGGGCGGCGGACACTTGCGTGATATCGTTCATCGACTGGTACCGGAAACTGGACAGGAACCTGCTCCCGGCGCTTGATGCGGGCGGAGCGCAATTGCTTGATCCATCTCTGGATGAACTCAAAAGCCTTGCTTTGTCATTTGCCGGGACAGCGAAAAGTCATGGAATGCGGCTTGAGACTTGTTGCGAGCCGGATTTTGATCTGCCGCAAACGTCCTGCATAGACCGCAAACGATTGAGAGCCGTCACGGGAAAGGACTTTACCGATTTGAAGCTCCATCCCACGCGAAAAGGCTGCAATTGCGCCGTGTCAAAGGACATCGGGGCGTATGACACTTGTGTGATGGGATGCGCCTATTGCTATGCGAACAGGTCGCGCAAATCAAGCTTCAGGAATCTTAAGGAAATCCACACAGGCGATCTTTCCTTGTAACGCACATCTTAAGCGTCACTCTTTCCTCACCTCGCACAGCAATCCCCGCAGGCGGCACGCTCCAAAGGCCGGGTCATACGGGGGCTGGTCCGTGGTAAGGATATTGGCGTTGGATTCAAAGATTCCCCCCAGCGGATCGTCCGCCAGTTCCGGGAACCACCATCCATGCTCCACGTTCACAACATCGGGCCGTATATCATCCGTGACGGCCGCTTTCATCCTGATCTCACCGCGCGGCGAGGCGATAATCACCCAGTCTCCATCGGTTATACCCCTCGCCGCCGCCGCCTGCGGGCTCATCCGCGCAAGGGGATCGGGATGTTGCTTTCGCAGGCTTTCCACCTGCCTGCCGTCACTATGGAAAAACTCCCGCGTCCTGGCGCCGGTGACAAGGATCAGCGGATAACTCGCCGCCACGTCCGGGGAGGCTTCCGGGCTTTCTGGAGGCTCTTCATAAAATGGAAGATGATCGTAACCCATGCGCTTTAAAGCCGGGCAGGAAAGCTCCACTTTTCGCGAGGGGGTCCGAAAACCCTTCTCCTCGTATTTGCGGTATTTTATCGCGGGCGCCAGATACGGCCCGTTTTTCACAAGTTCGTTGAAAGTCATGCCGGTTGGCGCCAGTTGATGGTCGAATATCTGGCGGTATGTCATGCCGCATCCCGGCAGATCGAGCCGCTTCATAAGCTCATCCATTATCCATTCGTCCTGCATCGCCTCGCCTGTCTGCGTGATCTTAGGATGGGCGTACGCAAAGGTTTCCGCCACCAGCGGCATGCCGTTCAAATGTTCGATCTCTGTCCAGAACGCCGCCGGAAGCACATAGTCCGAAAGCGCCGCCGACGGGGTCATGAAAAGGTCCGTTGTCACAAGAAGCTCAAGCTTCATCAACGCGTCATAAACGCCACGGGTGTTGGCCACGGTGGCCATCGGATTGTTGCCGAACAACATCAGCGACTTCACCGGATAGGGGTTCCCCGTCCGCATGGCGTTAAACAGGCCGGGGATATGGGCGGAAGGCATGTATGCCCGCCATCCGCCAAGCAGTTTAAAGGTCTCCCCGCCGATACGCTTCTGCGCTGTCTGCTTTGGCAGTTTATCTTTAAGGGTGGGATATGGATTGAGTATGTTCATCCCCAGCAAGTCGCCGCCGGGCACATCCAGGTTTCCAGTGATGGCGCGCAGTATAGCGATTGCGCGCACGGTCTGGAGCGAGTTGGCGTTCTGCTCGATGCCCAGCCCCCATTCGATCACCCCCGGCTTTATGGTTGCGTAGGCTGTGGCCACTTTTGCGATATCTTCGGCGGAGACCCCGGTGATCTTTTCCGCCCATTCGGGGGTCATGTCCGCCACGCGGCCGCAAAGCTCGTCGAATCCCGAGCACCATTTGGAGACGAATTGCGCGTCGTGCAATTTGTCCCGGATGATCACATGGATCATCGCCAGCGCCAGCGCCGCGTCCGTGCCGGGGCGCACGGCAAGCCACGTTCCGCATTTTTTGCCCGTTTCGGAGCGCTGAGGATCTATCGCCACCGTGACGCATCCATCCCCCATGCCCCGTTGCACGGCCGGGGCCAACTCGCCGTCGGCGCTTGTGACAAGGGGATTGTGCGCCCAGAAAATTATCATCGCAGGTTTCGTGGCGCCGTAATAGTCCGGCGTCACAAAGCCGCCGTAGGTCATGTTGCTCACGGTTATCCGGGGTATGAAGCATTGGGCCAGCCCCGGTTCATACCAGTTGGGAGTCCCCAGCGCGTTGGCGAACCTGACGGTGTGCATGTAGTGGTGGCGGCCGGTCCCCTGCCCGATGGCCAGTGATTCGGCCCCCCATTGGCCTTTGATCCGGCCAAGCCTGTCGGCGATTTCGTCCAGCGCGGTTTCCCACGAGACCTGTTTCCATTTCCCCTCCCCCCTGGCTCCGGACCTTTTAAGCGGTGTTTTGAGGCGGGCGGGATGGTTGGCCATTTCCGCCGAGTGCACCCCCTTGACGCAAAGCCAGCCCCGGCTTATGGGGGATGAAGGGTCCCCCTTTATTTTTTCAACGGCCCCGTCCTTCACATGGACGATCACGCCGCATCCACCGTGGCAGGATCGGCAGACGCTTTTGACCTGAAGCATTACGACGGGGCGCCGGGCAGGCGGCCTTCAAGGAAGGGGACTTCGAACACCTTTTCATGGAAAATCGGGCCGTGGCCGAAATAGCCTCCTTCACCGAAAAGCTCTCCATGGTCTGCGGTGATGATGAAATGAGTGTCCGGCGGGCATTTTTTGTAAAGCGCGCCCAGAATCCCGTCTATATACTCCACGCACTGAACCTGCCTGTTTTTCAGGAACGCCATTTTTTCGCTGTCGAAGAACTCCACTTTTTCATCCCCGGAATCGTCCATATGCTTGAACACCCCATGGACGCCGTGGAGCACCGGAATCTGCTCCTTTGTGAGCATGTACGGATAATGGGTCTCCCCCAGGTTGAGGAAGTAAAACGACGGACGGGCCGGATCAAAGGTCATTTCGTTCACCATCCCGGCGAAGTCGTTATGGTTGTCCATAAGCTTGTATTCGTCGAAATGGGCCGAAATCGTCGTGAACTTGTTGAGCACCGGAAGCGAGACTTTGCCGACGGTTTTGTAACCGAGCTTTTTGAGCTTGCACGGCAATGAAAGCTCCGGGACGAACGACTTGAAGTCCAGGTCCTCCACCCCGAGCCTGTGGCGCCATTTGACGAAGTCTTCCTTATAGACCTCGGAGGCGAAGACCCCGGACGGGGATGTATGCGGGCTCATACCCATCAAAAGGACATAGTGCGACGGGGATGTCCAGGAAGCGAAGCTGTAGCGCCGCTCCCCTTTGCCGATAAGGTCCATATTCGGGGTCGCCGCCGCCGAGTAGGAATCGTAGCGGCAACTGTCCATGATTATGTAAACAAGGTTATTGGGCATCATCACCTTCCGTCGTTGAGTTTGAAACAGGATCGTCACAGGGCGATCCGGCCTTTGTAAGGAAAGATAACCCTTAATTATTGCCCCAGGCAAGGGGGAATAAGGCTGATATGAGAAAAAAACATGGCCGGATAGACAATTGTCCTCTCTTGTTGACGTAAACCGCAATATGCTGACAATGCAACAATTATCCCTTGGCTTACTGGCGCCGGAAAATGTAGAATAATGTAATCGAGGGGAATATTTCGGTGTTGGTGGCGTTTTCCTGGAGTCGGTGGTAAATGAGTTCGCTTACAAATGGCCGCGTTGCGTTTTCCGAGGATTCAGGCCTTGCGGCAATGGACGCGGCCAAAAGGGTGTTTGATCTTTTGTTCGCACCGGTAATTTTGCTGATCTGTCTTCCCATTTTCATCGTTGTGGCGGGCCTTATCCGCATGGGAAGCGACGGGCCGGTGTTTTTCCTGCAGAAACGCTCCGGGCGGAACGGCCGCAGGTTCCGGATGTACAAGTTCCGTACCATGGAAAGGCGCCCGGGGTGGTTCCAGAAAACACTGGCCAGCGACACGGACGGTCCCATGTTCAAGAAAAAAGATGATCCACGGGTCACCCCCATCGGCAAAGTGCTGCGGCGTTTGAGCCTGGACGAGATCCCCCAGCTTATCAATGTGTTAAAAGGGGACATGAGCCTTGTGGGGCCAAGGCCCCTTGCATGGAAGGAAATGGCGGGGCACGAACAGTGGCGCAACGTCAGGCTTTCGGTGCGTCCGGGGCTCACCGGGCTTTGGCAGGTGAAAGGGCGCGGGACCGGCCGTTTTGAAGACTGGGTGAAATACGATATGGAATATGTCGCCAACTGGTCGCTGGCGATGGACATAAAAATTCTGTTCATGACGGCGCAGGCCGTGATCAACAAGAGAGGGGCGCACTGATGATGGGGCCGCAGGTTCCCGTCCACGAGATGTTGGGCCACTGGGCCGCAGTCCATCCGGACAAGGACTTCATCTATCACCACGGGGGCAGCTACACATATTCTGATGTGGAAGGGCTTTCGCTGGGATTTTCATCGTTCCTTTCATGTCACGGCGTGGGCGGCGGCGACGTGGTGGCCATAATGTTACCGCGCGTTCCGGAGCTTGTGGCCGCGTTTGTGGGCGCCTGCCGCACAGGGGCTTTGCCAGCTCCCGTGAACTACCTGTTGGGAGAGGCGGGGGTGGCTGAGTTTCTGGAACGGGCCTCGCCGAAAGTGATAGTCACCAGCGGGAAACTTTCCGGGCTGCTTCCGGACGGAGCCACCGGCAAATCGCTGGTGGTGGTCATAGAAGGGAATATGGCCGGGGCCATCCCTTGGGAAAGGGCGGTGGAAGGGGTTTATGACGCGCGTCTCGGGGTGAGCGACCCTTCAGAGGTCTGTTACCTGAACTACACCACAGGCTCCACGGGAAATCCGAAGGGAGCGCTGGCCACACATTCGAACATATACTGGAACACGGCGTCATGCGTGGAGGCGTTTGGAATGACCCGGGAGGACGTGCATCTTTGCATGTTCGCATCCTTCGCCCATCCGCACGAGCTTTTCGCCCGGGCGTTGTGGACGGGGGGGTCGCTGGCGCTGTTGGAGGAGATAAGCCCCAAGGCCATATCCGGGATGATTTCAAAACGGAACGTCACTTGCGTGATGGGGCTTTCGCCGATGTACAGAATGATGGAAGAGAGCATTTCGGGAAGGAAATTCGCCTCGTTGCGGGTGGCGGAGAGCGGCGGAATGCTCACCGATCCCGGGATCAATAAAGGTTTCATGAAAAGGTTCGGCATCCCCGTCCTGTCGGTATGGGGAAGCACGGAGACGACAGGAGTTGCGCTGGCCAACACACCATCTGCATACAGGACGGACGGTTCCATCGGGCGGCCATGCCCGGGCTATGAAGTGGCGGTGATCGGGGAAGGCTCCGACGACGTGGACAACGGCGGCGTGGGAGAGCTTGCGGTGCGGGGCGGCGGTGTCGTCGGCGGTTACCTGGAGTCCGGCGGCGGGACGGCGGACGGCTGGTGGCGGACGGGGGACCTTGTGCGCCGTGGCGGCGATGGATATTACCACTTCGTTGAGCGCCGCAGCGGGATGATAAAAAGCGCCGGGCTGAAAGTTTATCCTACGCAGATAGAGCTCGCCTTGTGCGCCCATCCGGCGGTGTCGGCGGCGGCGGTGGTGCCTGTGGAGGACCGGCTACGGGGGCAGGTTCCCGCGGCGTTTGTGGAACTTCGCGCAGACAGTGTGGCCGGCGCGGAGGAAATATCGGAGTTTCTGCGCGGGCGGCTGGCGGCGTATATGATCCCGCGGCGGCTTGATATTGTGGACCGGCTTCCCAGGATAGGGAGCGGGAAAATAGACAAAAGAGGGGTCGTGCGCACATTTGTCAAGCCGCTGGAGGCGGCGGGATGACCTTTCAGGCGTTGACGGCCTTTGCCAAATGGGTCCCCCGGGCCGGATATGCCGTGTCACCGGAAGAGTCCAAAAGCTCCCTTGGCCGGGTTGGGAGCATGGTCTGGAAAGACCCGGTCTTCAGGTTCGTGGACACACCCGTTCCAACCCTTTCAGATGACGAAGTCCTGATCCGCGTCCACCGTTGCGGCGTGTGCGGGAGCGACACCCATGTATATGAAACAGACGCTTCCGGTTACATTCTCTTCTCGGGCCCGGTGCGGCTTCCCTGCGTCGTGGGGCACGAGTATTCCGGGGTGGTGGAGGCCGTGGGAGGCGCCGTCAAAAGCGTAAAGCCTGGCGCCCTTGTGGCGGCGGAGAGCGTGCTTTGGTGCGGCCGTTGCCTGGCTTGCCGCAGCGGGGCCGTCAACCAGTGCGAGAATGTGGAGCTTGCCGGGCTCACGGCTCCGGGGGCGATGGCCCGGTACGCCAAAGCCAAGGAATGGCATGTATGGAACATTGACAGCATAAAAGAACGTCATGGACTGGACAAGGCGCTGGACATGGGGGCGCTCATAGAGCCTGTGGGCTGCGCGTTCAACGGACTGTTCGTGGCGGGGGGAGGTTTCATGCCGGGAGCCGCGGTGGCGGTGTTCGGCCTTGGCCCCATCGGTCTTTCGGCGGTGGCGCTGGCGAAAATCGCCGGGGCATCGGTGACGCTCGGGTTTGACGTTGTGCAAGAGCGGCTGGAAATCGCCGCCGGGCTGGGGGCGGACATAGTTAAACTTTCCGGCGGATGCGATCCTGTCCAAGAGATAATGGCGGCCACCGGCGGACGCGGAGCCGAGGTGATGGTGGAGGCGGCCGGGGCGGGAAACGCCACTGTGCCTGTGATGGAGAAGGCGATGTCGCGCAACGGCAAGCTGATCTATCTGGGACGCGCCGCGCAAAGCGTCCCATTGGACGCCAACAGGCTTGTCACCGGCGCCGGGGCGTTCATAGGCGCCCGGGGGCATTCGGGATACGGCATATTCGGCTCCATAATAAAATTGATGGCCGCGGGAAAGCTTGACGTGGCCCGGATGATCACATCCCGGTTCCCGTTTGATAAATCGCTGGAGGCCATCAAGGCGTCCACTTCCCGCAAGGACGGGAAAATCATGGTGGAGATTTAAAGGATCGGCATGGAGTATCCGACGATCAAGGCCAGACTCCGGGCCAATGTTTGCTTGCCCGGAAGTTGTAACGCATGACCTTTTCAAGTGATTCCCCGGCGACTGTTATAGTCGGCGCGGGCATGTCGGGGCTGACCGCCGCCAGCGAACTGGCCAGGGCCGGGCGCCGCTGCCTGCTGCTTGAGTCCCAGGACGGGATCGGCGGCCTGTCGCGCACATACACCATCGACGAAATACCTTTCGACCTTGGTCCCCACGTGTTCTTCAACGATCCGGATTCGGAGGTGGGTGCGTTCACGAACAGACTTATCGCCGGCGAGCCGATGCTTCGCAGGCCGTACCGTTTCGGCATCGAGGCCAAGGGGCGGTACTGGTCTTTCCCCTTGAGCGCGCCGGAGCTGCTCCGTTATCCCTGGCGATACAAACGCCAGATACTATGGAACCGCCTTGTCAAACAAAGGCAGGCAGGGCTGCATCCGGAGAGCCTTGCCTCGTTCATGACCGGCAAAAGCGGGACCGCCTGCTATGACGATGTGTTCAGCCATCTGATCTACAAAAAGACCCTGCTTCCAGGTTCGCATCTGCATTTCCACTGGTGGCTGCGGGTGGATCGCACCGCGGACAACCGGCTTGAACCGCCGCCGGCGAACGTATTGAAACGAGGCCGGTTTTTCGAGCGCATGGCCCGCAAGCTCGCCCCATGGTACATATACCCAAAGGATGGATTCGAGCGCCTGCCGCAACTTTTATGGGAGCGCTACAGGCAGGCCGGGGGCGAGACCATTTTAAATTGCGGCCCGGTCACCCTGGATACGGACGGCCAGACCGTCAAGAGCGTCACCGTGCAGGGGAATACCATGCCTGTGCGGGAAGTGATCTGGACCGGCAACATAAACAGCCTGAATTCATTGCTGGGGGCCGCCGCGCCTAAACTTGACTATGTGGACATGGCGATCATCTGCCTGACTTATAACCAGCAGCGTCAGGCCCACAGGCCTTTCATCTACACATATCATACGGATCCGGAATACGTGTTCAATAGAATATACTATCCTTCGAATATATACGGCCACGCCCTCCCGGACGGGCGTGAAGGGCTTTGCCTGGAGCTTAACCTGGGCGAGGACATTAAAGGATCAAGTCCGGACGAGCTTATAAAACTGGCTGTGGCCAATATTGAAAAAATGGGGCTCCATCCCGGTAAGAGCCTGCGGGAGAGCCGGATTTTCATGATCAAGGACGCCTTGCCGGTGTACGGGCTGGACTACCAGGCTAAAATGGAGGAGGCGTACCGGAGCGTGCGCGTCCATAAAAACCTGTTGGCGGTGGGGCGGCAGGGGGGGTACTTTTTCTGCCTGTCCCCGGCGGCGGTGGGACAAGGGCTAAAGGCGGCCAAAGCGATCCTTGCGTCCGGCCAGCCGGCGGCAAGTGTGTAACCGATAAAGAGGACCATACTTATCATGAATGTGAATCTGGCCACGCTGGGCATGGACCGCAGCACGCATTTAAAAGTGCTCAAGAGGCATTTTCAGGCCTTTTTGCGCCACATGACCGGCCGCAAGCTTTTAAATTTCATCAAGACCGAGATCAACCTCAAGCGCAAATTGGACCTTCTGGACTCTTACCCGTATATCCTTAAAATCGAGTCCACCAACATCTGCAACGTAAGCTGCGCTTACTGCTATGACAACCGCTCCGCCCCGGCCCCGGGGCAGCGTCCATACGGGCGGATGGCCCCGGACGATTTTAAGCGCCTGATAGACGAGGTGGGCCAATATCTGTTCAAGATCAACCTGTACGGTTTTGGCGAGCCTTTCCTGTTTCCCGAAACGTATGAAATGATCAAGTACGCCAGCGAGCGCAACATCGGCGTCGGCGTATCGTCCAACCTGAATGTGGACGAGCCGGATTTCGCCAAGCGCGTTGTCGGCTCCGGGCTGGAGGTGCTCATCTTCTCGTGCCACGGAATCACCCAGGAGACCTATTCAAACTTCATGCGCAGGGGGAACATGGAGCTTGCCATGAAAAATCTGCGGGAGATCATAGCCGAGCGAAAGACGCAGGGAAAGCAGTACCCCATGCTCGACTGGCAGTATTGCGTGACGAAGTTCAACCAGGAAGAAGCCCCCCGTGCGGCCGCCATCGCCAAGGAAATGGGGGTGGACCAGATACGTTTCATCAGGCCCGATTTCCCGGAGGACGCGCCGGAGGAATGGTTCTCCGACCTTTTCCCCCGCAGGGCCCAGGAAGTGGCGCGAAAGGCTCCCGGCGGATGCTCATGGCCATACCGTTCGGCGTATATCAATTACGACGGGGGGATACTCCCTTGCTGCCGCGACGTGCGCAATACCGCCAACGATTTTGGCAACGTGCGCGCCGACGGCTTTGCCGCGGTGTGGAACAATCAGAAATACCGCGCCGCCCGCAAGATGATCGCCGATTCTTCGGGAGGAGCGGAAAAAATCATGTGCGCCACCTGCCCCGCCGTGCAGGCGTGCAAGGATTCCGCGGCGCTCAGCTAAAAGCGGTCAAGCGCACTGCCGCGGCCGATAAGGGCCGCCGTCAGTTGGCGGGGATTGAAATGCTCGTCGAACTGCTTTTCGAAGATCCCCTTAAGACTTCCTCAACCTGGGGGGCGAGAATGATGCCCCCCTCCACCTGGGTGAACGGCGAGAGAATCGTGGTTATGTACGCCATGCTTCTGCTGATGTCGGAAATGGTCGTGGGCGGAACGTACACAATGTCCCCGTTTAACATTGCCACATCCTGGGAAGAATCACCTTCAAGAACTTTCTTTAGGCTTAGCTTGTAGGCTTTCCCTTTCCGTACAACCAGCACTTCAGAAATGTTGGCGTCACGATTCACGCCGTTTGAACGGAGGATGGCCTGCAGAAGGGAAATCCTGTCGTCTATTTTTATCATTCCCGGCGTGTTGACCTCGCCGAGCACATATATTTTCTGGCTTCCGGCCTTGTTCACCGCCACCACTATCCGGGGGTTCACAATATAGGTGGCGTAAAGTTTTTCCAGCGTTTCCCTGGCCTCCGGCACGGTCAGCCCTTCCACCTTCACGTCGCCGATCAACGGCATGCCTATCTGGCCGTCCATCCTGACATACGTCGAGCTGAATGAAAGGTCGCTGTGCCTGTACACAAGAATGTTCAAATCATCGCCGGGCCCCAGCCTGAAGGAACTGTCTCCCTCGGGCGGAATTCCGGGTTTATTGGACGCGTTGCCGGGATTTTGCGCGCCATTCGCCGCAGGGTGTGTTCCGTCAGGGCCGGAGGCGCAGGATGATACCAGCCCGAAGCAAAGCAGGACCCAGAGCAAAACGATAGAATTTCTCATCGCGATAATAATAGGTTTAACAAAGCGATATATCAAGTTGTCCGTAATATGCACGCTCACACACGCGGAATTCCGGATAGCTCCAGCCATCCAAAGCCGATTCCGATTTTATATACTAAGGATTACTTTCACAAGCATTTTCCAAACAACCAGGCTGGGCGAATCGCCTTCATATCGCAGATAACAATATTCAAGCTGGCGCGGATAAGCCCGATTCGCCTCCACAGAACCCGAAAAACCGAAAAGAGGCTTGAATTTTAATGATTTTTAATTATCATGGTGATGCCAACTTTCCGAGGTTGACCGTGCTTTGGCGTCGGTGATTTTGGCGTAATTTGGTGGGAAATCCCGGATCGGAACCGGCCAAGGAGCGGTTTATGGCCGTGCAGGCAAATTGTTATGGGAGAAAGATTTTCCATCCTTAAATAGCCGTTATAAATATTTGAGTTTGCGGCCAGTGCAAGCTTTCACGCGGCCAAAGCCAACCCGGTTGACGGAAGATGCGCTAGACGGCTGACGGCCTGAAGACGGTATTCAACGGATTGTAATGGAGGCGAGGGGTTTGGAAATAAAGGAGCTGTTCGGCGCGCTGATAAGGAGAAAAAATACGTTTCTGGCGATATTATTTCTGACTTTTTTCACGATAGTCGGCGCATCGTTGATCATAATCACAAGCTATAAAACGACCTCGAAGGTGTTCTTGTGGAGGTCGCCAGCCTATTTCTCGATCTTGAACACAATGGGGGTGCCGGGCTCGGCCACCAGCAATTCGCTGGACGACACCGCACGGGCGGACTACCTTGCGCTTTCCACACTAAGGCCGGTGGCCGACCAGGTGATAAAGAAACTGGAGTTAAAACGCAACCGCATCCGGGCCGGCATTGTGAAGACTATCCCGTTCGCGGCCCGCATATTGGGGGCAATTGGCGTTGACTGGGCCAACGCCAAAAAGGACATGACCGCCGAGGACCTGATAGACTCATCCTTGTCCAGCTACATATTCCCGAGGCCCAACATTACGGTGGAACAGCACGAGGATTCCAACGTATTCGAGCTCAAGGCTTATTCGGAAGACCGCATCGAAGCGACGAACATAGCCAACCTGATGGCCGAAGCTTTCATCGACATGGAGAAAGAAAGGCTGAAAAGCGATTTTCTGGCGGCCCAGAAAACTCTTGAGGCGAATTTGGGATCAGCAAACCAGTTGTACGCCAGCGCCTTGAAAGATATGACCGATTTCAAGGAAAAGGAGGGAGTGATAAGCGTTGACTCCCAGACCAGCGCCGCCGTCCAGGCCATAGCAGACTTGAAGAAAAACCTGGACGACACAAAGGGGATGCTGGCCAGAACAAAGGCCTCTTTGGTAAATCTTGAGAAGCAATTCACCAAAATAATAAATGAGAACAAATCCGCCGAGGACTTTCTGGCGGGCGACACTCTGACGACCCTCAAACAGAGCCTGGTGGGGCTGTATTCCACACTCGCCGAGATAAAGACGAAATATACGGACCAGCATCCAGTGTACATCGAGACCGATGAAAAGATACAGGATCTCAGGGCCAGGATTGAAGCGGAGATGGAAAGGTCTCTGTCGGGAGCGCTGATAAGCGTTGATCCGAGCTACCGGGAAATTACCCAGAAAATAGTGACCGCGTATTCCGACGCGGCGGGCTATGAATCGCAGATTTCGGCCTATTCGCGATTGCTCAAAAAGCGCGAGGATGAGATGGCGATTCTCCCCTTCAAACAACAGAGATTTACTCAGTTGACGTCGGCGGTGACCACAGCCCAATCGGCCCTCGAATCCGTGCAGAAAGCCATCTATCTATTGGCCGTGGCGAAGAAAGCCTCGCTGTCGAACATTTACGTGGTGGAGCCGGCCATTGTGCCGGAGGAGGACGACTCCAGGCACCGTTCCCCGAATATGACCATCAACACGATCATCGCCATTTTCCTGTCCACCATTCTGGCGGTATGGGGCGCCCTGTTCGTGGAATATTTTGACGACTCCGTACGGACAGGGAGGGATTTTGCCGGCATCGAAGGAGTGGAGTTCCTGGGATCGGTGAAAAAGCTGGGCGCGAAAGCGGACAAGACAATCGCATCCTCCGGAATTGATCCGGACTTTCAGGAGTCTTTGCGCCTGATCCGGTCTCAAATAGCTTTCAAGGCCGATGGCGGCGATATCTGGAGTCTGGCCGTGTCCAGCGCTTCGCGCAAAGAGGGAAAAAGCCTTATCGCGGCGAACATCGCGATGGCATTGGCCATGGAAGGGAAGAATGTGGCGCTTGTGGACGGCAACTTCCGCGGGGAGGCTTTCGGAAGCTTTTTGAATGTCCCGCGCGGGACCGGTTTGCTTGATTGCCTGCAAGGGGGTGTTACGGCGGATAAAGTCCTTGTGTCCACGGAGACGAAAGGATTGATGGCGATTCCCTCTGGCGGCCAGCAAAAAGGGAAAGGCGCGCTGCTGGCCACGGGAAAAGTGAGGGAAATCCTCAATGGATTGGCCGGACAATTTGACGCGGTAATACTGGACGGGCCGTCACTTGATGCCTCCGCCGACGCAGTGTTCCTTGGAAGAGAGGCGGACGCGGTGGCGCTGGTGGTGGAAAGTGGAGCCAACAGCAATATCAAAATAAGGGACGCCATCGGTTCTTTCCGCAAGTCCGGAGCGAGAATAGCCGGAGCAGTCATAAACAAAACGCCGGATACCAGCGTAAAGGCGCAACTGGCCGGTCTTGCCGCACTTTTGCGCGATAAAATTTCCGGTTGGAAAAAAGATGGCGCCCCTGCATGAGGCGGCGCTAGACGCGGACAGTTTCCCAAGGCGGCTGGCCGCCGGCGCTTTTCCCGTGAACGCGGCGTTGGCCGTGTGCGGCGTCCTGATCGGCCTGTTTTGCGTCCTTGCCCCGCTCAACGTTGCATTGATGGTTCTTCCAGGCATGGCTTTGGTGGCGGCGGTGGCGCTCAAGCCGGAAGCGGGATATTACGTCTCCCTTGCCATGCTGCCGTTCGACCTGACGCAGATTTATCTTTATACCAGCGTCCACCATTACCTGTTCCTCATTTTTCCGTATATGTTCCCGCTTACGCTTACGGCGTGCGTCTGGGGCCTGTACTCGTTGTCCGGGCTGCGCCAGGCCGCGCCGCGCAACGCCATAACGGCCGTAATGCTCATGCTTATCACGTGCGAGGGGCTTTCCCTGATATGGGCTCCACGCACCAACCTGGGAATCCTGCTGCTCGTTTCGCTGTCCATAAACTATCTGTACTTTTCGCTGAGCCAGAAAGTGATCACTTCCCCCAAGGCGGTGGGTTACGCGCTAAACGCCCTGATAATCGCCGCATTCATAACCAGCGCCGGGGTGTTCGGCGCCCAGTGGTATGAATACAAGGCCAAATATTTTCTTGGCGACATGGGCGGGATTGCGCTTCACTTCGGAAAGCACGGCACCAGGCTGGCCGGCTTCGGGTCCGAGAACAACAGCGGCGGGCTTTGCGTCACAGGCGTATTCATGGTGATCGCAAGGATGTATATGAATGGCAAGCCGCGTCCATCTTTCCGGGAGCTGGGGCTGATCGTCCTGTTTGTGTCCGGAATGATATTGACCGCTTCTCGCGGTTCGTTGGTCGGTCTGGTCGCCGGGATTTCCCTGCTCCTGCTTCTAAACGAGGATTTAAGAGGACGGCTGTTCAGGCTTTCCGCCATTTTCGCGGCTATTCTGGGAATCATAGTTCTTTTGACGAAGCCGGGAATGATCGACAGGATGATCGTGGGCATCGGGCTTCCGAGCACCACTATTTTTTCGGAACAAAAAGTCAGCACCGGCGTCAGCGTGGCCGACGAGGGGGTCAGCGGACTGGACCAGCGCAAATACTGGTGGGGGAAAGCCTTGGCCAGGATGACAGAACAGCCTTTCAAACTCCTTTCCGGTCTTGGGATCGGCGGATTCATCCTTTATTCGGGCACCATTTACACGCACAGCCTGCTCCTTTCGTTCTTTTTCGACATAGGGCTTATGGGGGCGCTGATATTGACGGCCGCCCTGGCGATCCTGCTGACCAGCGTTGCGCGGACATTGAGGAACAAGGCTATTCCCCGCAACATAAGGCTTATGGTGATGGCGGTGGTGTGCGGTTTCTTCGCCGAAATCACGGTGCACGGCCTTATAGACTACGATTTCTTTTCATACACCGCCAGGCTTTTCTGGTTTAGATTGGGCTTGCTGGCCGCTGTGATAAACGTGGCGAACCAGATGGCGGCGGTGAACGGCGCAAAGGAGGCAAAGTGAGATCGGCCCGGTCCGTTTTTCATTTGTGCGCGGCGATTCTCCTTTTTCCGGGAGCCCACGCCGCTTCCGGCCAAGAGGATGCGCGCGCGGAGGTAAGCGCTTATATGGATCGCATAGGCCCCCGGCAGACCAATGCGCAAAACGCCGAGGAGCGCCACAACCTCATGGTCCAAATGGTCCAGCGGCTGATGCGCTCGGGCGTCAGGGCCGATGAAATCCTGCCGAGGGCCAAGGGGGAGGTGATATGGAGGTTGCTGCGGGACGGAGACAGACAGTCCGCCGCCAACGAGCTGGAAGGGGTGATAAGCGAGTTAAGAAGTAAGTACCAATACAGCGGTGAAGCCCCGGAAATAAAAGCGGCGGCTGATCGCGGAGCGGTAATGGCGCGCCAGCGGACCGCATTTAAACCTTCGCGCGAGTACGATGACGGTGGATTTTTGTGGGGGACCGAAGGGCTGTTCGATTTGAGCCAGCCGGGCTCCGGCGGCGGGGCGCAGGCGGAAATCATAAACACGGTGCTCCAGGTGAAATATGTGAAGGGCCGCTACAATCAGCGTGCGTTCACATCTGCTGATGGGGCGTTCACTCCCGAAGGATGCATGCCGTCACCCGCCAACTGCATAAGCAAAATAAACCTGGACGAGCTTGCCTCCATTTACAGGCTCAATAACTGGAGCATGGTCCCCATGCTTTCCGCCGACGACTCCATAGGCCAGATTACCGGCGACGATATCGCCCGTTTCGCCGATTTCGCCGATTGGTTCGTCTCCCGCTACAAGGACACGGCGCGGATAAAGTATGTGGAGATGGTAAATGATCCTACGCGATACTGGAAAGGTTCCACCGCCCAACTGTTGAAGCTTGCGAACATGTCATATGACCGCCTTAAGGCGAAGTATCCGGACATAATGGTCGGCTCGCCCGGCTTTGAGTACAGCTTCGATTCTCCCGATGATCCGGAGACAGCTAAAATGACCCAGATGGTGGAATATTTTCTGGACAGGAAAAACGGCGCCAAATTCGATTTCTGGGCTTTTCACGGTTATCCGGCGCTGTTGCGCGGGAAAAGCGTGATTGAGATTTATCCACCGACGAAAGTTCCTGTTTACAATAAATACGCCGGGGTCAGCGGAATAATGGAAATACGGAAGCGAATGGACGAGAACGGTTGGTTCGACCGGCTGATAATTGACACCGAGCATATCGGAGTGCGGCCTGGGCGCGAAAAGTATTCTGTGGAAGATAGCATGGTGGACGCGTCATACATGGCGCAACAGCTGATCCTGAAAAGGACCGTACGCCACAACGGAAGCCCCGCGCTAAACGGCATAATCACGATGAAGATATATAAAAAGGGGGACACACATGAACTGTGGTGGAATTCACTGGATGAAAAAGGAGAAGTCACGCCCGCCGTCGGTGGTGTGGGGCTGCTGATAAACAGGATCAGGGAATTCGTTCCATCGGAACATATAAGCGGTGAATACGGCGCGGACAACATCGCGTGGATCGAGAAGTTTGTTTCAAGGCAGGGCGGCAGGGAGCTTTATGTGTTTTTCAAGCCGTTCAAATCAGCGGAAGCGGACGGCCCGCCGGTGAGCGCCGAACAGGACAAGGGCCGCAAAGGAAAGATGAAAACCTCCATTTTCAGGATGGATGGCGGAAAAACGAGCTATTTGCTTAATCTGCCAGGCATTCCCAGGTCTATCAAGCTGACCCGGCTCAATGGAGACGAGCTTAAGCTGCAACCCGGTCTGGCCATTACTTTGACCGCGGAAAACGAACCTCAACTATTGGAGGTGAATTATTAAGTTGGCTGATGGCAATGGCGACCGCTTAAAAAAATTCCTGACGAACGCTTCGTTGGCCGTGGCGAGTATCATCCTGGTCCTTGCCGTCACAGAAGGCGCCCTGCGGAGCGCCAGGATATATAAGGATATCAGCAAGGGGCGCAAAGTGTGCCGCTTGAGCTCAAATCCCCGGATAGGCTTCGAATTTATTCCCGGATTCACATGGAAATGGTTGCACGTGAACTCCTACGGATTCCGCGGGCCTGACTTCGGCCAGATCAAGCCTGAAAATGTTTTCCGCATCGTCGTCCTTGGCGATTCCATCGCCGTGGCGCCTTACCTGCCGGAAGAACACCTTTTCGCGAATGTCCTCGCACGAAAACTCAATGGAAATGCGCCAAAGACCGTCCGATATGAAGTCCTCAACGCCGCCGTGGGCGGTTATGACACATGGCAGGAACTTGAAGTCTACAAGGAAAAAGTCCGCGCTCTCAAGCCCGACCTTGTGATACTCGGAATCTGCCAGAATGATTTTGTGAAAAACGGGAACCTGTCCACAGACTGGGCCGGTATCGTGCGAGGCGACCTGGACGTGGACGAGAGCGGCGAAAAGCTCGCCGCCGATATCATGATCTACAGAAAAATCAAGCAGGCCATAAGGACGCTGAACCTGGCGAATGCAAGCAAAGAAGATGCGGGGAGATACCTTGCGCAATTGGCCCCGACATTGTCGAAGTTGTGGAACGAGGGGGGCAAGCCGCTTGCCGAACTGTCCCTTGCGCTTAAAAACGACGGCGTCAAATCGCTTTTCGTAATATTCCCCTACAAGTTCCAGATGACGGAAAGCGGCCGCAGGTCATCGGATGAGCGATTCATGGAATTCTGCGAGCAGGCCAACCAGCCTTGCCTGGACCTTTTTGACGTGTATAGATCAAACAGCGATGATTTATACATAAAAAACGACCACATCCATCCGTCAGTTAAAGGACACGAAATAACGGCGGAGGCGATATACCGCAGGATTAAAGACGCCGGATTTATTGAATGATCTCAAGGCCAAGCAAAGTGTCGGATTGCATTGAAAATGCGGAGTTGCCGCTCCTTCTTGCCACGGCGGGTTGGGGCGCGTAAAATATATATTTTGCAGAGGTTTTAAATTAATGCGAGCGCTTCTTATCCGCCCGCCCTATTCGCGGCTGAAAAAGACCGGGCAGGCGCCATATTTCCCGCTTGGAATCGGATATATAGCCGCCACGCTGGAAAAGGCCGGCATAACGGCCGCTATTTACCATGCCGAAAATCCCAGGCTTCCCGAAGAGCGGATAATAGAGGACGAAGAGGCGGTTTTCTATCAGCGGTCGGCAAGCCAGAAAAGATATTTCGAGGCTTTGGACAACGACTCCCACCCCATATGGGAAGAGGTGCGGCAGACAATCAGGGATTTCAAACCCGATATTGTGGGGATATCGGTGCTGACCGTCGAAGTCGGCTCCGCCCTTAAAATCAGCGAAATCTGCAAGAAATATAACCCCTCGCTGCCGGTGGTGTGGGGGGGTGTGCACCCGACCTTCAATCCGGGCGACGCGTTCGTGAACGGGACGGTGGACTTTGTTGTGCGCGGGGAAGGGGAGGAGACCTTTCTGGAGCTATGCCGCAAGATCGAAAAAGGCGAGAAAGATTTTAGCGGAACTCATGGCGTGAGCTTCGTGAAGGAAGGGAAAATCGTACACAATCCCCCGCGCGCCCTGATCGAGGATGTGGACACGATACCGTTCCCCGCGTCGAACCTTATCCTGTATCCAGAATCGTTCGACTATAAATCGATGGGGAGCATGATCGCCTCCCGGGGATGCCCGTGGCGGTGCGCCTTTTGTTCGTCCAGGCTTTTCTGGGAGAAGAAGCTGCGGTTGCGTTCGCCGGAAAACATCATCGAAGAGATCAAGGCCATCAAGCAAAAGTACGGCGTCAATTACATCATGTTCTGGGACGATTCGTTCTCCGTCAGCAAGAAGGTGGCCATCAGGTATTGCAAGCAGATAGTTGAGAGCGGGCTGAATATAACGTGGCGCACGGCCACCCGGGCGGACCTTGTGGACGATGAGCTGCTTTACTGGATGAAAAGGGCCGGCTGCGTGAAGCTGGAAATAGGGGTGGAGACCGGAAGCCCCAGGATGCAAAAGCTCATAAAAAAGGATGTGGACAACGAGCTTGTGCGGCGCGCCTGCTCGATGATAAAGAAAAGCGGAATCGCGGTTGGCGCTTTCTTCATGGCCGGATTTCCGGAAGAGACACTCGATGACATGGAGCAGACCTTCGCCCTGATGAAGGACCTCAACCTTGAGGAAGTGGCGTTCAACATCGTCGATCCGATGCCGGGGAGCGACCTTTTGACAAGCGCCGTGAGCCTGGGGCTAGTGGACGCGGGGGCCGACTGGAGCAGGTTCCGTTTCTGGCCGGACAGGCATTTCATGGCGCATGTGCCGCCGGAGGCCTTTAACCAGAAGGCCAAGGAAATGGGCGCCTGGGTATATAAACACAATAACGATTTCTCGACAAAGTTCAGGAAGCTTAAAAGCCGTGTCTGGTTCTACATACGGCACGACCCGAAGACCCTGGCCATCAAGACGGCGCAGTATATCGGCCGGAGGATGCGGGTGCGAAAACTGAAAACCGGCGGCTATTAGGCGTTACGAAAAGCCGCGGATACGCGCAGGTCAGGACATCCGAGAAGTGACGCTGCGGATGTATTTGAATATCCGGGAAAAATCACCCCGAGCCAAAGCCCTGATCCCTTTGGAGACCACGATAAGCCCTTCTGTGATCCGGTAAAGCGAGGTATAAAGCCCTGAAAGCCAAGGTTTGTCCATTGTCTTGGCAAGCGGCTCCCATGCAAGCGCGTGGATGATCCACCGGGGGAACCGGGAGAAACCGGCCAGGTACATCAGCATGTTCACATACGTCCCCTTGGGGGTGTGCAGATGCTTGGAGAATATCTCCCTTATCTCATCCTCCTCGGTCTTTATTATGCCGTCCGCCTTGGCCCGGGCGTAAAGCTCGGTGCCGGGAAAGCAGACAAGCGACGCCCTCTTCAGCCAGAATGGCGCGGGAAGTTTCAGCACTGTCTTTAGCGTCTGGATATTGTCCGCCGGCGTCTCCCACGGATTGTCCAGGATCACGTGGTAGCACGGCGGCGATATGCGCCTGCCGTGGTTGTGGAATATTCTGGCCGCCTTGAGTATGGCCTCGTCGGAGGTCTTCCTTTTGTACAACGCCTTGGCGCTGTCCGCGGTGGACTGGATACCCATCTCCACGAACGCAAGTCCTGCGTCCAGCAACGCCTCAACTTTCTCCTCGTTCACCGTGGCGGGGCTTACCTGGATGTGGAACGGCATCCCGATGGTCTGCTTATAGACCTTTGAAAATTCCACCACCTCCTTTGTGGGGCGGGCGAGGAACGTGTCGTCGAAAAGGAATATGCTTTCCACGAAGGGAAGCTCCTTTTTCACCCACAGCAATTCTCCCATGATGTGGCCGATGCTCCGTTTGCGAAGGTAGCGCTGGCCGGTGTACAGGTCGGCCAGGGTCTTTTCCGCGCAGAAGGTGCAGTGATGCGGGCAGCCCCGGGTGGTCATGGTCTTGTACGACAGCGTCCTTTTGTACGAGTCGTTGAAAGAGCCCTCGATGTGCGGCTCCATGGGGAACGAGCGCTTGAGAATCTCCTTGGTCACCGGCTCGAGCTTGCAGGTGATATTGTTGTATATATAGTGGCCGTCCGTGCCGAAATCATACGGCGGAAAAATGTCCAGGTCCTGCGCCAATGGCCGCAACGAATTCCTGGTGATCCTGCCGTCCTTTTTGACCCAGAGGTTCTGTATGTCCGAATAGTCCCGCCCGGCCTCGATCCGTTCCACCAGTTCGAGCATGGCCTCTTCCCCCTCGCCGACGCATACGATGTCGGCGAAATTCAGGCAATCCTCCGGCATCACGGTGGGGTGTATCCCGCCCACGGCAATTGGGGCGCCACACCCTTTTTTCACGGCGGCGGCGATCTGCTTCCCCCGGTCCAGGTAGTGGCTCATGAACGAAATGCCGACTAGCCCCGCCCCGGAGCAAAGTTCCACCACAGTGTCCAGAATGGACTTCTCGTACTCATACCGGAACCCGGCCTTGTGCTTGTATTTTTCAACCCCGCCGGGGAGGAAAACAAGGCGGACATCCTTGCCCTTGCTTTTCAGATAGGAGGAAAGGCCGCGTACACCGAAGGCCGCCACATCAGGCGGCGTGGGGGCGATCAATACTACTTTCATCAGGCTCCGATTCCGCGCAAAGCGCCTCCCTGTGCGGCGGCGTCCGCCGTGTCATACATGAACGGAGGCTCGCCGTATATTTCCATATGCTTGCGCCACGCCAGGAAGTTCAGGTAATGGCAGGGATACTTTCTGACGTATTCGTCCAGCCGGGCGGCGAACATCTGGATGTTATGTTTCAAGTCTGTGTCATAATCGCCGCCGGTATGAAGTTTAAGCGGTTCCTCCAAAATCATCCTGCTCCTGCCGTTTTTTTCTCTGATCATAAAGGTTGGCATTACCACACAGCCTGTGCGCATGGCAAGATCCATCGCCCCAGTGGAAAGCTGGAAAGTTTTGCCAAGAATGCCGGCGTGGACACGATTTTTGCCACCGCCACCATCAATTGCAATCCCTAATATATCATTACCTTTCAGGCAATCGTACGCTTTTCTTATGGACTTGAAGAGGTTGATGTGGGTGACTGGCAGGGATAGCTCGCACTCCATCCGCAGTTTGAGCGAGGCCTTTTCCATCCATGAAAACTTTCTTCCGGGCTGGATGTCCGCCCATGTGGTGGCGGGGGCGCTGATTTGGGACATTTTATAGCCCCTGTATCCGATCGCGGGCATTATCAACTGGTTTGCGCCGAAATGAGCGAACAGAAGCATCACCCCCCGCCCCTGTTTCAAGGCCTCGTCCAGCCTCCATAAGTCTTCACAGCTGGAAAAGTCGCCTATGTTGGAACGGTTCAGGCCGGGGTAAACCAGTATTTCAAACTCGTTGAGACAGTGGACCTGGCAGGCGCGTTTGGCCACGCGATTTGCATCGGGAATCCCGAACGCTCCGCACAAGCGTATGAAAGCTTTCCTTTTGTTTTTAGCGGCGCTATAAAGCGCGTATCCGGCAAGATGCGCCAGAGCGTGGATCATGCTCGCCGGCAACCTTCTTAATAGCCAGCGGAACGGCTTCCAGTAAAGCCACATCATCATATCTTTTAACATGGCCTTACGATCCGCTGGTCAACTTGCCGTTTCGGCGTTTCATTCCAGATATCCAAGCTCGATCATCTTTTGCCGTATCTGCTCGGCCTCGTCCTCGGAAAAATCCTTGGCCGATCCGGTCTTAGAAATGGCGTACTCACCGGCGGGACTTTCAACGGGCGCACCTTCGATCGCTTCACTTAGCACCTTGCCGTCGAACTCGTTGCTCACAGGCAGCCCCATCAGGTGGAGCGCCGTGGGGGTTACGTCCATCACGTCGGCCCCGGAAAGTTTCACCCCTTTTTTTACCTTCGGGCCGCGCATCATGAGCACTCCGTAATCGTCGTGCCTGCCGGACCAGCGATGGGCGAAGAACATTCCGGTGTTCTCCATCCTGTAATAGGCCGCTTCCGACGGCGATATGGTGTGATAGCCCATCTTGCACACCACCACTAAATCCGGTATCCCTTCAAGGCCGTCGGGCGAATGATAGATTTCTTCCCGCTTCTGGGCCGATTCGATCACTTTTTCGCCGTTGGCCGGATCCTTTATCTCAAGCAGTTTTGCGATAAGCTCGCCTCGCACGCGTTCATACTCGGCCCCGGGCTCCACCGTCCCCGTCTTTTGCCGCCCCTTCACATTGATGAACACGCCTCCGGCCGCACCTTCGGTGAAGGCCTTGGTGTTCGCCCAGTCCACCCCCCCGAAGAACCTGTTGATCTGTTCGTCCTTGTCCGGGGCGATTCCCAGCGCCTTGCGCTTTATCCTTTGGATGATAGAAGAGATTTTGGAAGGCGCGGCGGATTTGGCCGGATTGTCCGCATACGTTATATAGCCGTTCTCCTCAAGCCATGCTCCTAGGGAAAAGGCCGTGCGTAACGGGCCGAACCCATGGTCCGACACTATTATAAGCGTGTCTTCAGGGCCCATCCTGCGGGCTATCTTGCCGATGGATCCGTCCAGTTTCTTGTAAACGTCCCCGATCATGGAACCGTAGCGCCGCCTGTCGGCGTCGTTGACCGTCGTGTTCTTTTCGTCTATGAATTTCCAGAACTGGTGCTGGATGCGGTCCGTCTCCACATAGACCATGAACAAAAAGTCCGGATCGTCCTTGGCCAGAAGATAATCCAGCACTGCGTCCTTCTGCTCGATGGACTCATAGGTGGTCTTTATGACCCTTTCAAGGTTTTCTCCCTGCACCGCCTCGAAACGGTATTTGCCGAACCTTTTCTGCAGATCGCCCCGAAGCTCCAGGGGCCATGTGAAGTCGTCGGCCGATTCGGGGGTGAACATGCCGGTGATCATGAATCCGCCCACATGCTCCGGCGGATAGGTCAGCGGCACGTTCATCACGCCGGTCTTTACCCCCATGGAGTTTACGATGCTCCATATTGGCTCGTTCTTCCTGTATGTGGAATTCGCAAAACTCATGTGGTAATCGGGATGATGGATGAAAGCGTCGGCGATGCCGTGCCTGCCGGGATTGACCCCGGTGATTATTGAGGACCACGCCACCGGGGAGAAGGCCGGCACGGTGGATTTTAACGGGGCCCATGCCCCTTGAGCCATTACGGAGCCGATATTCGGTAATTCGCCGCGTTCCACCATGGGGGACACTATGTTGAAAGTGGCCCCGTCAATCCCGATTATGTATAAACGGCTTCTTTTCCCCATAACGTGCAACACTCAAAATGATCAAGGACTGGCTTTATGTCCGGTCATCGCAAACCAGACTTTGGCGTCAACGCCAACGGCGGGATGTCGTTCAACGGATGTCAGTCCACAAAACATCAAAACCGGCCAATTCAGGTAATTTTAATTTTGTGGAACTTTTTCAGCGCAAATCCGCATGGGCCGCTCCACCGTTCACAAATATAACATATGCCGGGAAATTCGCCCAAATTTCCGGGTTGATCGAATCTGCCCTCAATGGCAAACCGGCAACTAATGCCTGTCCATAGCAGGAAGTGCCACATCGCCTCCAGCTTGTTTTTAACGTATCGCATTGAAAAACAATGATTATTGTCTTGGCGCCACTGTTGCAAAGATGTCTTGCAGGACTATTACAGGAGATTTGAAGATGCTTCCAGTAGCTTCACAATTGTCGCTTGGCACGTTGGCCGCCTTTAACAGGGTGTGCCAGACCTCGAAGAGCTTGATCGCCGGAATCGACACAAACAGCGACAAGTCCATATCTTCAAGTGAAGCTCCATCGGATTTCGCCGATATTCTTTCGAGCATTGACACGGACAGCGACGGGGCCGCCAATTCAAAAGAGCTCACCGACGCTTATCTGGGCAAGTATCCGGATTCGCCGGCGAGCGGCTACGCTTCAAACATGGCGTCAAGCCAGAGCGCATCCACCGCAAGCACGGCAGACTCAGGTTCATACACCGATTCCCAGCAGGCATCACAACAGGCGGCAAGCGCATCCGCCTATCGCGCCATGGCCCCCGGCGTTCCGCCCATAAGCGAAATGATCGCCAAAAAAGACACCGATTCGGACGGCGCCCTTTCCTCCGGGGAACTTGGGCTGGACTCATCCGTATTCTCGCGGGTGGACTCCGATGGCGACGGAAAGGCGACCGGGCAGGAGCTTGCCGGCGCGTTGGGCGTGAAGAACGGCGCAGCTTCCATGATCTCGCAAAAGGACACGGACAAAGACGGCGGACTTTCCTCAAGCGAACTGGGGATTGATTCGGCCGTGTTCTCCACCATAGACACCAATGGCGACGGAGTGGCCAGCCAGGGGGAGCTTATCGACGCCTATAACGCCCGGCAGGCGGACATGAAAAATAAAATCTCGGCACTGGACACCAACGCCGACGGTTACCTTGCCGCCGATGAACTGAACGCGGATTCAACAACGTTTAACGACGCGGACAAGAACGGGGACGGTAAAATAGACAATGCCGAATTCGGGATATCGTTCAAGACGCTGGAGCAGTATACGTCCACGGCGTACAGCGAATCATCGAAGGGATCTACTGTGTCCGCCACAGCGTGACGGAGTGCCGGGGCAAGGCGGTCAACGCTCATCTTTCCCCGGCATGGCCAGGGCGCGCCGCAGGTTTTTGATTTCCGAAATGGACACTCCCCTTGTCATGAACAGCCCGGCCACATAGACCAACCCGCCAACGGCGGATGCCGCAAGGCCAATATGCGGCTTTAGCCAGAGCGCCGCCATAATGCACACCGCCGCCGGAATTCCCGCCTGAGGCGCCCATGACATGAACGAAAACCTCACTCCCTGTTTCATCAGGAACGCCACCGCGCACACCGGCATCAGGGTGTATGACGCCAAGGCAAGCCATGAGGCGGCGTGGAATCCGTATGCCGGAATGAACGCAAAGGCAAGGGCGGCATTGGCCGCAAGAACCACGGCGGCGCACATCACGCTGAATTTTTGCCGGTTCATCGCCACCAGCGCCCCGGAAAGCGGCAAGTCCATCCATAACGCCGGCAAGGCCCATGCAAGCACGGCCATGGCATAGGCGGAGGGGGCGTACTTGTCGCCATATACAAGCTGGGTCACTTCTCCGGCGAACGCCCACAAAATGGCCGCCGCCCCGGCGCTTATGAAGAACATGATCTTCACCGATTCGGAAAGTATCTTCGCCGCCGCGCCAAAATCCTTGTTTATCAGGCGCGACACCGCCGGAAACACCGCCATGGACAGCGCCATGGGGAGGATCTGGGACTGGATGACAAGGCCGTGCACAGCCTGAAAATAAGCCAGACTCTCCAGGTTTCCAAGCCATTTGAGCGCCAGGGTGTTCACGACGAAAAGGTTCTTGTACAGGATCACCGCGAAACCGACCATCATCGAGTGGGCGAAAAACGTCTTCAGATGGTCCTTGCGCACCAGCGAGAAGTCAACGCGCACCCCGTTTCGCCTCAATATGCCTCCGCCTGCGATAAACTGCGCCGCGTTGGAAAGCAGCGCGGCAGCGAAGAACCATTCATAGCCCCCCTTGGCGTATATCACCCCCACGGCCAGTATCCCGATGGAAACGGACTGGATGAACGTCAGTACAGGCATGTAGCCCATCCGCTCAATCCCCTGGAGCACCGATTTCTGCAAAAGCGTGTACCCTAGCATCGCCTCCGAAGCCGCGGCAAGAAGGACGATCCATAAAGGGATGGACCCGTTCTCCCCTATCATCCAAAGCGCGGCGAGCAGCGACGCCGCCAGCAGCGCCATGATCCCCCGCAATGCCGTGGCGGTGGAATATAGGGTGGAAGTGTCGAACGTCTTTTGAGCGATGTCCCGTGTCAGAATGTTTTGGACGCCAAAATAGCTCAACGCCATCACGGCCGCCGTGAAAGCTCCGATGTATGAATATGCCCCGAAATCCTCCACCGGAAGGTATCTGGCGATGACCATCAGCAGGGCGAAGGACACCGCTATCTGCAGAACCCGCGCGGCCAGGGCGAAAACAAAATTCCAAAGTATAAGCCTGATCATTTGGACATGTTGCCCGATTCTGTATTTGAATGCAAAAACTTAAGGATAGCCCATTGTCCGGCGCGGGAGGGGCGCCCGGGCTTTTCATTGGCTTAAAGGTGTATCTGGAATACAAATTCCCCAATTGTCCGGATGGTGTTAAATTTTTCCAAGAGTGGTGTTCACAGATGCTCCCAGAGGATGATATGACCATTTCACATTCAGCCATGCCTGCCGGATCCAGGGCCAAAGCCAAGGATGTTTCCACGCAAAGTCCGCCAAACGTGGACATATCGCTGGTCAAGTCCCCTGCCGTGGCGGCGCATCTTGGGAAAAAGACCATAATGGACTACGCCGGTTACCTCACAAATCTGGACTCCGGAGGTGACACCGCCCGCGAAAGGCTCATCCAGGAAGTGGCCATCGAGTATGTGAAGGCAAAACGGGACACCATACTGATCCTGCGGCTCCTTGTGGGGGACTATCATTCGCCCCAGAACATACTGGACGATTTTCTGGAAGTGGCGGAGCCAAAGGCTTTTCCCTATCACATATCCCCCACGGCGGTGATAGAGATAGTGAACATCCTGGAAAAAATCTACATGGTGGATCGCAAGGCGATAGCGGACATAATCCACGCCATACTGGACACCCCCTTTTTCCGGTGCGACATGGACGAGATATTCCGCAAGGCCATTAAGGCATACGTCATGCGCGGCGCCAAGTTCGCCGACGCGGTGATGGTCCACTGGGGATTCTGGACGGAGACGTTGCCCGCTTTCACCGACTCATAGGGGCATCGGCGCGGCCGCCTCTTTCAACCCTTGATGTTCACCACTGGTATCAGGTGGTGTTTCACCGTCACCATGTCCGCTTGCAGGCGCATGATCTCGAAAATGTCCTTGTACGCCGCCGGAGCCTCGTCCAGGGTGGACTGGGCCACCTTGGCGGTTATCCCTTCCAGTTGACGGCGGAAATCGTCCATAGTCAGCTTCGCTTTGGCCTGATTGCGGCTCAAGGCGCGCCCGGCGCCGTGGGAAGATGAGTTCAGGCTTTTCGGATTCCCTTTGCCCTCCACCACAAAGCTGCCGTCGCGCATGTTGCCCGGAATCACCCCGGCCATCCCCTCTTCGGCCTGGGTGGCGCCTTTGCGGTGTATCCACAGCCCGTCCTTTTCCTCGGCGTGGTTGTGGTTTCGGTTGATGAACTCCAGTTGCTCGGGCGCATCCCCCGGCTTTGCGTAATAATAAATCTCCCGCAACACCCGCTCGATGATTTTCTTCCTGTTTTC
The DNA here is from genome assembly GCA_016235255.1 of Nitrospinota bacterium. Taxonomy (NCBI): domain Bacteria; kingdom Pseudomonadati; phylum Nitrospinota; species Nitrospinota bacterium. Next base: position 29,480 of record JACRLM010000062.1, read on the forward strand.
CAGCGCGAACTCCTGGCAGAACTTCATGTCCGTTATGTAATCGCGCCCCTCGCCGCTTTTGGTGTCAAATCCATAATGCCCCTCTTTGGCCTTTTCCGAGCCGGAGGCAAGCTTCATGTAATGCGTCGCCACGGAATGCCCCACGTTCCTGCTGCCGGAATGGACCACCACCCAAAGGTGTTTTTCCTCGTCGTAGCTTAACTCTATGAAATGGTTCCCGCCCCCCAGGGAGCCAAGCTGGCAAAGTCCGTCCCTGCCGAAGATCTTTTTCAAGGCGGGGGTCATGGGAATATGCTCGTGATTCCATTGCTCCGGGCGTTTGTTATGCGCAAAGCCTGTGGGGACGGCCCGGTATATGCTCTGGAAAATCTTTTCACGCAGGGGCATGATCTCGTCCACGGTCATCGGGGTCTTCACGGCGCACATGCCGCATCCGATGTCATACCCCACCCAGGCGGGGAGGATGACCCCCTCGGTTGCCACCACGGCTCCGATGGGAAGCGAATATCCCACGTGCGCGTCCGGCAGGAGCGCCCCTTTCACCACAAAAGGCTGGTCCATGGCGGAGTGGAACTGCCGAAGAGTCTGGTCGTCCGCCTTTTCGGCGAAAATATTGTAATTGCGGCTCATCTGGCTTTGTCCATATGGCAAATGGTGATCCTTTCCTTATATTGATTATATCCCTCCACCCCGCTGGGCGGGTTTTTAAACATTTTTTTGAAAGCCGTTAAAGTTTCACCCAATGGCGCCGAAAAGACAATCAGGGCGTCACTGTCCATTTGACGCCGGTGGTGTCATGTACTTTTGATGGCGGTGGTGTCATGTACTTTTGATGGCGGTGGTGTCATGTACTTTTGATGGCGGTAACTGAAAATGAGAGTCAGCGTAATGGCCCCGGCCAAGACCGAGCAGCACCCCGCGTGGGTGAAGCTGTTCGGTTATGTTCAGGCGATGGGCAACTGCGTGATTTCACGCCTGGTGATCCAGGACAGGGTGCCGATCTTCATGGAGCAATCCTATGAGGACATCAGCCTTTCCGGCAACGGTCACGGGAAGTACAGCCCCGCCCAGCCAGGCCTTGGCTCCTTCCGCGTGATGGAATTCAGCCCCGGATGGTCAAAACTGTTCGCCATCGCCACGGACCTTGTCTATTGCGAGTTCCACGACTTGAAGTTTGAGAACGGCGCGCCGACGCATATCGGGAAACTGGTGAACAAGGAGAAGCTGGTCTAATTAAATCTGTGCCCAGCTACGGCCTCAGAATCCATCCATTCTCACGAAAACACGACAGTCATGTGACCGCCATGCCGGCGGTGGGGCGGGGTCTTCACCACGATCTCTACATCCTTGCCGAGACGGGCGAGGCATTCGAGCATCTTGCTTTCGGATATGCCGCGGAATTTGCCGCGTAGCATGTTTGATAACTTGGATTGCGGCATGTTGAGGATTCCAGAGGCTTCCATCTGCGTCAACCCGCGTTTTTTGATGATTTCGCCGATACCAGCCGCCAATCGGGCCTTGACGAGCATCTCCCCGGCGTTAGCCATGCCCAAATCGGCGTAAACGTTTTTTGAACCTTCTTCCACATCTTTCATTTTTTCCCCCCGGCGTGCTTTGCCGCCAGCTTCAACCGCTCCATTATCAAGTCCATATCCCTCTTGGGCGTTTCCGCTCCTTTGCGTGATTTCTTCTGGAAGCAGCTCAACACATATACCGCGTTGGCGAATCGAACCGTGTAAACAGCCCTGTATGTGGCTGCGCGCCAATCTTCCACCACTTCCATTACACCGGCGTTCCCGAAGCCCTTTAACGGCTTTGTCTGCTCGTGTTTTCCTCCGGTCTGCGCAAGGTAAAGAGCATAACCGAAAGTGTCGAGCACCGGCGCTGGCATTTGAAGGAGGTCCTTCTTTGAGGAACCGATCCATATAAGCGGCTTAGGCTCAAAGGCGCTCATGAATTAATTATATCCAAATGGAGATAATTGGCAAGCTGTAATCATTCCACCCACGCGCGTTTCAAAAAGTCCTCCAGTGTCTTTCCCTTTTCATCCTTAAAGACCTCCTTGCGGACGGTTGCCGATAAAATCCTGTCCACCCGGAATGTCCTGAAGTCTTTCCGGAGCTCGCACCAGGCCGCCAGGGTCCACACCTTCCCCCAGAAATAAAGCCCCAGCGGCCGGATCACGCGGCGGGAACCGGCGCCCTTTTCATCGCTGTACCGCAGCGCCACCCGCTGGGAGCCGTTTATGGCGGAGTGAAGAACGTCCAGCATTTTGCGAAGGTCATGGCGCTCCGGAAAAGAGAGGGAGAAGACCTTGGTCTGTTCCAGGCTGTTGGAAAGGTGGGCGGGGAGGACGCTCTGGATTTTGGACAGCGCCATGGCGGCTCCCCGTCCGTGGGCCATGCCGCCCCACGCTTCCACCATCCTCGCCCCGATGATCAGCGCGGCGATCTCCTCTTCGTTGAACATCAACGGCGGCAGGTCGTATCCGTTCCTGATGGTGTAGCCGACGCCCGCCTCACCCTCTATGGGAACACCGGAAAGGGTGAGGTCGCGTATGTCGCGGTACACTGTGCGTTCGGACACTTCCAGCCGCTCGGCAACTTTGGCGGCGGTGACGACACGGCCGGAGCGGAGAAGCTGGACGATCATGAAAAGCCTGTCCGCCCGGCGCATCGTATTCCCTTTCAAATGGCGTCGTGAAAGCCCACCTTGTTCCCTTCCGTGTCCTCGATAAGGACGTAGGAGCCCATGTCCATTGGCAATTCTATTACGGGGCCGAGAACCTTTCCACCGGCTTGCTGCACCCGTTTGATCGCGTCGTTCAAAAAGCCGTCGGTATTCAGATAGACCACCACGCCGTTTTTCCCCCCGGCGCCCTTTGGGTCTTCCTTCACGCACCCTGTGGTTTCGTTGCAATCCGAATAAGGGAAAACCGCCATTTTCACCGGCATGGCTTTGTCCGCCGTCAGCTTTGTAGCGAAAACCTTTTCATAGAATTCCACCGCCCGGCCAAAATCCTTCGCCGGTATTTCAAACCACACCGCTGTGCTTTTCCTTTTTTCCTTCATCGTCGGGATCCTCCATAAGTAATAAGTGTATGCGTGAACTGTAGCGGACCGCTCCTGACAGCGTTGTGTCAGGAGTGTTTGCGAGGGGGATAATTTTTACCTTATGGCGTAAAATCCGGAGGGTGGCTATAATACGTCATTCATTCCATAAAGGGGAGGCTCGGGCCGTGGCTCAAGAACCGAAAGTCGTCCAGAAAAAGCCGTTGGTGATGGATATGGAACCCGGGTCATACTGGTGGTGCGCCTGCGGCCAGTCGAAGAAACAGCCGTACTGCGACGGTTCCCATACCGGGACGGAGATATATCCTAAAGAAGTGCATATAGCGGAGAAGGGAAAGGTTCCCTGGTGCATGTGCAAGCACACCAAGACGCCCCCATGGTGCGATGGGGCCCATACGAAGCTTCCGGAATAAAAACAAACCACACTTTTTGCGGAGCCGGCGATGCCAAAGGACACAGTCACCATAACGGACAACTCCACCGGAAAAACTGTTGAGCTTCCCATAAAGCGGGGTTCCCTGGGCCCTTCAGTCATAGACATCGGCAAGCTGTATTCGGAACTGGGGATGTTCACTTATGATCCCGGCTTCATGAGCACCGGCGCGTGCGAAAGCTCCATCACGTTCATAGACGGCGACAAGGGGATATTGCTTTACCGTGGCTACCCTATCGAGCAGCTTGCCGATCATAGCGACCATCTGGAGGCATGCTACCTGCTGTGGTACGGCAGGCTCCCTTCGCAAAAGGAGCTGGAGGAATTCAAATGGATCATCTCGCACCACTCGATGGTGCACCAGGGGCTGCACAACTTTTATAACGGCTTCCGGCCGGACGCCCACCCGATGGCGATCACCGTGGGGGTCGTAGGCGCCCTTTCCGCCTTCTATCACGACTCGCTGGACATATGGGACGAGCGCAGCCGCGAAATATCCGCCCACAGGCTTTTGGCGAAGATCCCGACAATCGCCGCCGGGGCTTTCCGCTATTCGCGCGGGGAGCCGTTCGCCTATCCGCAGAACCCGCTTTCATACGCGGAAAATTTCCTGCACATGATGTTTTCCTTCCCAACTGAACCGTACAAGGTGAACTCGGTTGCGGCCAAGGCGCTAGACCTTATTTTCCTGCTTCACGCCGACCACGAGCAGAACGCCTCCACCTCCACGGTGCGGCTGGCCGGGTCGTCCCAGGCAAATCCCTTCGCATGCATATCCGCCGGTGTGGGCACCCTGTGGGGCCCGGCCCACGGCGGAGCCAACGAGGCGGTGATAAAAATGCTTGAGCAGATAGGCGATCCGAAGAACGTGGAAAGCGCCGTGGAACGCGCCAAGAACAAGAACGACTCTTTCAGGCTCATGGGCTTCGGCCACAGGGTTTACAAGAATTTCGACCCGAGGGCCAAGATCATCAGGAAAGCGTGCATGGACGTGCTGGCGGCCATGAAGGTGAACGATCCGCTGTTCGAGATAGCGTTGAAGCTGGAGGAAGCCGCCCTCAAGGACCCATATTTCATCGAGAAGAAGCTGTATCCGAACGTGGACTTCTATTCCGGCATCATCCTTCGCGCCATAGGCATCCCCACCAGCATGTTCACTGTGATTTTCGTCATCGGCAGGACCATCGGCTGGATCAGCCAGTGGAACGAGATGTTAAAGGAAAAAAGCCTGAAGATCGGCCGGCCGCGCCAGCTTTACACCGGCCCGCAAACGCGCGATTACGTGCCGCTGGCAAGAAGGCCGTAAATACCTCGCTGGACCATATGGTCAGCCGAGGAAGGAAACCGCTGGATTGTCTGAAGGGGTCCGGGGGATTGAGCACGCCGAGCGGCGGTGCATCGGCTTGGCCATGGCTATCTTCACGCACCATTGCGCCAATTCCTCGTCCGAAGGGTCCTCCTCGAAAAATGCGTTCAGGCTGACCTGCGTCAGCACGCCTGTGCATACGGACAGCACGCCATCCGGGGATAGCCAAAACCTGTCACACGTGCCGCAGGTCCTGCGGATGTCCGAAGTGAGGAGCTTTAAATGCGTGTCCGTTCCTTTGATCGAGTATCGCGCGCCGGGCTTGGACTTGGCTTCTATTTTTTCAAGTTTAAATTTGGACTCCAGCCGGGCCAGAATCATGCCGGAGGTTATGGCGTCCTTGTCCCCGTCGCATTTGAACGGATCTTCCACAAAAAGGTCCGTCCGGCGCTCCACGGCGAAGTCCATCATGCGCTCGATGCCGTCTATGGTGGCTTCGGCGTGTATGGTCATTTTTATGGTGACCGGTATTTGACGCTCCAGCGCCGCGTCCAGCCCCGCCAGCGCCGCCGCAAGGCCGTCCGATCCGGCGATGGAGGTGAAAACGTCCTTGTCCAGCGATGGAATCGTTATGAGCAGACGGTCAAGCCCGGCGTCTTTAAGCCTCTCAACGAACGAGGGGAGGAGAGCGCCGTTGGTGGCCATGGTCACTTCATCGAATATCCGGCCGGAAGCAAGCCCGGCGACAAGATCGACGATGTCCGGCCGCAAAAGAGGCTCCCCGCCGCCCGTTATGCGCACGCGTTTGAGCCCCAATGTGCCCATCATGCGCAGGAACCTTAGCAGATAGTTTGTGGGAAAAAGCTCATATGCGGGCGCGGGGGCGCCTGCGGCGCAATGCGGACAGGCGTATTGGCACGTCCCGCTTGCCGCGATTTGTATTAGATCGACCGACCGGTTGAATTTATCAGGTAACATAAAACCCACTCATTTAATTATCCCCCCCGCGGCCACTGTTGTCAATGAAACCGGGCGGGGTGGGGGATGGTGGATCAACGTTTGGGAACCGGAGTCCCCCGTTTTGCCGCCTGCAACAGCGGGTTGGCGCCCTGCTTTACCATGAAATTGCCATAGTACAGGTTCTGGACATGATTGGCGTCCGCGAAGAAAAACCATCGCTCCGCAAAATATCCCAGCATCATCACCGCCGCCACGGCCGGGGCGGCCGTCCCGTTTTCCCCGCGAATTAGCGGCATATAGTCGGCCATCAGCGCGATGAACGGCCCGGCGTAGAGCGCCGTCATAACGAATATGCAGATGGAGCCATGGCGCTCCCTGTGCTTGCTGTAATTATATTCTTTTGTGTTGTAGTGATCGTAACTTGAACCAAAGTCCATAAGCCGCACGGTGGAACTGTTCACCCCCAGAGCCGTCTGGACGGACAGGGGGGAATATATCCGGCGATTGCTGATCAACGACAGAAGCTTTATGATCCCGCCCGCCGCAATCACCCCCAGCGCCGCGCGAAGGAGGGCAAGGGTGATAACGGTGTCCGCAACCGAAAGCTCCATCACCGAAAGCGCAATGGCCGAGCCCGCCGAAAGGCCGGTGAATATGAAATTGAGCGGAGTATATGCGTTGGCCCATTCCCGGATAAAGCGCACCTTCGCGTACACCATCCCGGACGAGATGAAAAGGACGGCCGCCACGACACAACCGGCGATTCCCACCAGCATCCGCGCCTTGACAGGATATCCGGCGTACGCGGCGATTCCATACAGCGCCACAAGCCCCTGGAACGCCGGGAGCGACACAACCTCGCGCGAAAGCCACGACTTGCGCCATTGGAGCATCGCCTTCCATCCCCGCTCCGGGTGGGTCAGATGGAAAAAGGAGGCCAGCGTTCCCGCCACCGTCAGCATTAGCGCCACCGCCGAGCCCGCCACCAGCACATCGCCAGGAAGCCCGCCAGCGGCCGCGGCGCGCATATCGCCCCCCACAAGAAAAATAAACAACCCCTGCCCCGCTCCGGCCAGGACGGTCAGTATCACAAGCGACATTTCAGGATGCATATTCGTTTCTCCTTAAGTCTTATCCGCCCAGGCTTACGTCTTCTATCACTGTTTCTTCAATGTTCACGCTGCGGCGGACAGTCTTGATGGTCTCCTGCCTGCGCACGGTTATCTGTTCCTCGTTCACGGTCACTTTCACTTTCCTGCGCGGCAGGTAGTGGTTGCTCGGATTTGTCCCGGCTTCGGGCATGAGTTTGTATCCCATCCCGTCGCGGATGGCGATGGAAGCTTCCGACGCGGGGTCGTTGATGTCCCCGAATATCCTGGCCCCGGAAGGGCAGGCCAGCGCGCAGGCTGGCTTTCGCTCTTCTTCCGGCAGGGCCGCGTCATATATCCTGTCCACGCACAGGGTGCACTTTTTCATCACCCCCTCCGCCGCGTCGAACTCCCTGCAGCCGTACGGGCAAGCCCATGAACAGTACTTGCACCCGATGCAATCGCCGTAATTGACCAGCACCACGCCGTCCTCCAGCCTTTTGTGGGATGCGTTGGTGGGGCACACTTCCACGCAGGGGGCGTCGGCGCAATGCAGGCACGATTTGGGGAAATGCAAGACCTCCACGTTAGGGAACTCGCCTATCTCGTAAGTCTGCACCCGGTTGAACCACACGCCGTCCGGCTTTTCGCCATAAGGCTTATTGTCGGTCAACGGGCCGAACTGTCCGGAAGTGTTCCACGATTTGCAGTTGACCGCGCAGGCATGGCATCCCACGCACTTGTTCAGGTCTATCACCAGCGCCAGTTGCGTCATGATCATTTTCCTCCCTTCCGGGTGGTGTACCGCAGGATGTCCGGCCGTCTGGCCATGTGCGGCAAAGGTTTCAGCGGCTCGTACTGCGGCCAGCTTCCTTCCTCCTCCGCTTTGTATATCCGCACGCGCAGGTCATACCAGGCCGCCTGGCCGGTGATGGGATCGGAGTTGGATACGCGCCCGCCGTGGCCGTCGGCTATCTCCTCGGTGATGCAGTGGTTGAGCAGGAACCCTTTCGTGACTTCCTCGGCCTTTGGATCAAGGTTCCATGCGCCGGCCATCTTGCCGATCCCGTTCCAGGTCCACACCGTGTCCGGCTGGACGGCGTGGGAAAACTTCGCCTGCACCCGTATCTTGCCGTGGGCGCTTTCCACCCATACCCAGTCCATGTCGTTCACGCCAATCTGCCTTGCCTTGACCGGATTTATATAAAGGTAGTTCTGCCCGATGATCTGGCGCAGCCACGCGTTCTGCGAGTCCCACGAATGGTACATCGGCATGGGCCGCTGTGTTATGGCGTGGATCGTGTACTTATTCGTGTCCACCGTCCCGTCCTCCAACGGCGGATACCACATCGGCAGCGGATCGAAGTACTTCAACAGGCGGTCACGCTGTTTCCTGGTGGCCGGTTGCCGGCCCGGCCGCGTCCCCTTGGCCGCAAGGCGGAACCGCTGCATCACCTCGGAATATATCTTCATGATGATAGGGTCGTTGCGGCGGATGAGCTTGTGGTCCAGCGCCCAGTTCAAATAACCCTGGTTGATGTTCCGGTTGTACTGGATGGACTCCTCCAGCTCGAACTGGAAGAAGCATCCGTTCTTTATGTACATGTCCCACTGCTTTTCGTTGGGCTCGCCAACGAGATGGTCGGACCCGTCCTTGCCGCGCCATCCGGCAAGAAAGCCGATGGGCGTGTCCGCCGCCACGGTCCAGTTGGTGACAAAGTCGTTATATCCCTTGAATTTCGGCTTGCCCGCGTCGTCGCAGAACCCTTGCAGCCCGAGCCTGTTTGCAAGCTTGATAAGCGTTTCCTGGAAAGGCTCGCACCCTTCCGGGGCTTCGAATATGGGCTGGCGGATGGAGTCCACCACGCTTGTAAATTCGCTGATCGGCCTGTCCAGAAGCGATATCACGTCGTACCGTTCCAGATAGGTGGTGTCCGGCAATACCAGGTCGGCGAAGGCCACCATCTCCGAGTAAAACGCGTCGGAGACCACGAGAAACGGAATCTTGTGCGTCCCGTCCGGCTCTTTGGCCTTGAGCATGTTTATCATGGCGGAGGTGTTCATGGAGGAGTTCCACGCCATGTTCGCCATGAAGAAGAACAGTGTGTCTATCTTGTACGGATCGGCGTTATGGGCGTTGGTGATGACGTTCTGTATCATGCCGTGGGCCGTGAGCGGGAATTCCCAACTGAATGCCTTGTCTATCCGCACGGGCGAACCGTCTGCGTTGATCATCAGGTTCTCCGGCTTGGTCGGAAATCCAAGCTCCGGATTGGGCAACGGTGTGTTGGGCTTGATGTGCTCCGGCCCGTCAATTGGCTTGGGGCAGGGGGGTATGGGTCTCGGATAGGGGGGCTTATGGCGGAATCCCCCCGGCCTGTCTATCGTTCCCAAAATCATCATCAGCGTGGAAAGCGCCCGCCCGGTCTGGAATCCGTTGGAATGCGCCGCGACCCCCCGCATTGCGTGGATGGACACCGGATTGCCGGTGACCTTGTGGTGATGGTTCCCCCAAACGTCCGTCCATTCTATCGGTAATGTAATCTTCTCGTCGCGGGCGGTGATCCCCATCTCCAGCGCGATGCGCTCGATCTGCTCCACAGGAACGCTTGTGATGCGCGAAATATTTTCCAGCGGATAGTCCGTCAGCACACGCTCGGTCAAAAGCTGGAACGATGTTTTGACATTTTTCCCGTCGGGCGTTTTATATGAGCCCATCAGCGCTGGCTTGGCGCCTTTGCTCATGAACGGTTGGGGTGAGTCGCTGGCGGTGTCCCAAACATGGTTCTGGCTATGGTCGCTGTCCTCGAACTTGCCGGGAGTCCAGAAAAGCCCCTCGTCTTCCCCTCCCTCGTCCACGACGACAAGTTGCGCCGCGTTGGTCTGGGTGACCAGGAAATCCCTGTCGTACAGGCCGTTTTTTATGAGGACGTGGATCATCCCCATCAAAAGGGCGCCGTCGGTCCCGGGGCGTATGGGAACCCACTCGTCCGCCACCGCGCCGTAGCCGGAACGCACAGGGTTGATGACGACAAGCTTGCCGCCGCGGTCTTTGAGTTTGCCAATGCCGATCTTGAATGGATTGCTGTCGTGATCCTCGGCCACGCCGATGAGCACGGTGTATTTTGTGCGGTCCCAGTCCGGCCCGCCGAACTCCCACCCTGTGCCGCCGATGGAATAGATCATGGACGTGGCCATGTTCACGGAGCAGAACCCGCCGTGCGCGGCGAAGTTGGGGGTGCCAAACTGCTTGGCGAAATATGCGGTGAGCGCCTGCATCTGGTCGCGACCTGTAAAAAAAGCGAGCTTCTTCGGGTCGGTGGCGCGGATGTGCTTGAGCCGTCCGGTGAGCATGTCGTAGGCGCGTTCCCAGGATATTTCCTCGAAATCGGCGGCGCCCCGCTCTGCGTTCGGCTTGCGCAGCAACGGCTTTTTGATGCGCGCGGGGGACATCTGCTTCATTATCCCGGCGGAGCCCTTGGCGCAGATCACCCCCTTGTTTGTCGGGTGCGCCGGATTGCCCTGTATATAGCGCGGCATCCCGTTTTCGATGGTGATCTTTATCCCGCACCTGCACGAGCACATGTAGCAGGTGGTGAATTTTGTTTCGGTCCCCCCGTTGTCCTTCGTCTGCGCCGCCGTTGGCATAATCCGCCTCGATTTATGTTTATGGCAAAACAGGAGCGGATACCCCACCCCGTCTGCTGATGGTACGCGCAGGAGGGTATGGAGGGCTAATCAATAAAATTGATGGGGGTATTAGGGGGCGGACCAGGGTGCAGCCGAAAACAGATATTTCAGTGATAGTAGCGTTTGAATCCTCCCTCTCCCAAATTCATCTATAGTAAAGACAACGGTTCATTTGAATAATCGCTCCCTGCAGCTTCGAGGTGGATCATGACCATCAGCAAACACACCATAGGCTTTTCCATAGCCGTATCTCTCTTTCTGATTCTGTTCGTTTCCCTCACCGTGCCGTCGTGCGGCTCGGGAAGTTCAGGTTCGTCCGCATCGTCCTCTTCCGTGGTCTATCCCATGTTCAGCGACGATAACGGCAATGCGATCAACGATTATTTCGAGCGCGATACCCACGACCCTGGCTCCACGCGGACGATGATGGCGTACGGCGGGCATCAGTTCGTTGATGAAAACGGCGACGGGATTTGCGATTACGCCCAGAACGGCTCCGCCACGTGGCACGGGCCGGGATTTGTGGACGACAACGGGAACTACGTGTGCGACTACTGGGAAAGCGGAACGCCCATGTATGCCCAGAACGGAGGGATGATGTTCGTTGACGCGAATGGCAATGGCGTCAACGATTACATGGAGCAGGGGTGGCACATGGGGTACGGCCATGACTTCGTTGACCTTGACGGCGACGGAATTTGCGACTACGCCCAGAACGGCTTGACGGACGTGTTCCACGGTCCCAATTTCAATGACACCGACGGCAATGGAGTTTGCGACAACTGGCAGAGCGGCGGTATGGGGTATGGCGGTGGCATGGGATATGGCGGAATGGGCCACATGTGAGAATGTCAGGCTTAGCTTGCCGAAGCTTAGGCCTGCTTCCCGTCTTCTTTCGCCGGCGGGAAAAAGATGGACGCCGCCGCCGACACCACAAGGATCAATGCGATGATCCCAAGGGCGGCCAGCACCGGCAGATGGACAAACTCCGCGGCCAGCATCTTTGCGCCCAGGAAGACCAGGATCACCGCAAGGCCGTACCGCAGATAGTGGAACATCGTCATCATCCCGGCCAGGGCGAAATACAGCGAGCGCAGCCCCAGGATCGCGAAGATGTTGGAGGTGTACACGATGAACGGATCGAGGGTGACGGCGAATATGGCCGGGATGGAGTCCATGGCGAAGATCACGTCCGAAAACTCTATCAAAACCATTGCGATGAAAATGGGGGTGGCGTGGCGCACGGAGTCCTTTGAAATAAAAAACCGGCCATCGTCCATTTCCGGCGTCACCGGCATGATCCGCCGGACGGCGCGCAGGACCAGGTTTTTCTCGAAATCAATCTCGTCGGACTCTTTGCTCGTGGCCATCTTGATCCCGGAAAACACCAGGAACGCGCCGAAAAGATACAGCGTCCAATGGAACATCTTGATGATGGCCACACCCGCCATGATGAACGAGAACCGCATGACGACGGCGCCCAGTATCCCCCAGAAAAGCACCTTGTGCTGATAGCGCGCCGGAATGGCGAAGTAGGTGAAAATGAGGTGCAGCACGAAAAGGTTGTCCACGCTCAGGGACTTTTCGATCAGGTAACCGGCGATGTAATTGAACGCGTCGTCCCAGCCGCGCACGTAATATACTCCCGCCCCGAAAGCCAGCGACATGAGGATCCATATGGCGCTCCATTTCATCGCCTCGGGGATGGATATGACATGGGCTTTCCGGTTGAGCACGCCTAAGTCGAGGGCGAGCGTGGCCATCACGAAAATATTGAATGCTATCCAGGGCCATATACCGCTCACAGCGCGCTCCTCAAGGTGTGAATTACAGCCACCCTTTGCGCTTGAAATAGAAAAGCAGTCCCACAGCGATGCCCAGGTTCACCACCCAGAAAAGGGGATAGCCATAGGTCAAGTCAAGCTCGGGAAAATGCTTGAAGTTCATCCCGTACACGCCGGCCAGGAAGGTGAGGGGGATGAATATGGTGGATATTATCGTGAGGAACTTGATGACCTCGTTTAGCCTGTTGGAGTTGGCGGAAAGGTATATGTCCAGCATCCCGCCCAGTATGTCCCGGAACGACTCGATGGCGTCCACTATGTAAATAGTATGGTCGTACACGTCCCGCAGATACAGCTTTGTGGCTTCTTTTATCAGGGGCGAGTCGCTCCTTTCAAGCTTGACGATAACTTCCCGGAGCGGCCAAACGGACTTTCGCAGGAATATGATTTCTCTTTTGAGCTTGTTAAGATCCGAAAGCGTTTTTGTGGTGGGGTTTTCCAGAAGCTCGGCCTGAAGCAGTTCGATCCGTTCGTCAAACCTTTCGAGCACCAGAAAATAGTTGTCCACGATGGTGTCCATCAGGCAATAGCCCAGATAGTCCGCGGACATTTTCCTTATCCTTCCGCCGGCGGACCGTATCCTGTCCCTGATGGGATTTAGCGCGGCGCTCTCTTTTTCATGAAAAGTGATTACATATGAGGGGCCGATGACGATGCTTATCGCCTCCGCGTTTATCTCCCCGGTCTCCGGGTGGGAAAGGATCTTCAGGTCCAGGTAGATATATTCATCGTAATCATCCATTTTCGGACGCTGGTCCACACTCTGGATATCTTCCATGGTAAGCGGGTGCATGGCGAAAACGGCGCCCATGCGCTCCAGAAGTTTCACGTCGTGGATCGTGTCCACGTTTATCCATGTGACGGTGGGGGAGGTCTTGAACGGGATGCAGGTCTCCACGGTATGGGTCTGCTCGGCGTGGAAATATTTTTCGTCGTAATCGATTATGGTGATTTTCGACGCCTCCGGCAGCGGCTCCTCCGGATGGAGAAGCGTGCCGGGTGGCATCCCGAATTTCTTCGCCCGCTTTTTTCCGTGTTTTGCCATGGCAAGGCCGCCGTAATCGATGAAAATATCCTGTGATGGTACACCAAAAAAAGCGGCTCAACGCATATTTTTCAATGAATCGGCTCCTCTCCGGAACCGGAAAAAAAACCCGCCCGCTTTAAGGCGGACGGGTATGGCGGCGTTTTAAAACTATTTGCCGTGCTTGGCGAAATAGCTTTGCGAACCTTTCGGGTCGCCTTTCATGGTGTCGGCGCCCGGTTTCCAGTTGACGGGGCAGACCTCGCCGGTCTTTTTCACCGTCTGGATCGCGGCCAGCACGCGCAGCACTTCATCCACGTTGCGGCCGATGCCAAGATCGTGGACCACTTCATAGGCCACCTTGCCGTCCGGATCTATAATGAACAGGCCGCGCAGCGTCATGCCGGCGGGGAGAAGCACTCCATAGGCCTTGCCGACGTTTTTGTTCAGGTCGGCCAGAAGCGGATACGCAAGATCGCCAAGGCCACCTTTGTTGCGCGGGGTCTCGCGCCAGGCAAGATGGGAGAACTTGCTGTCCACAGAGCAGCCCAGCACTTCGGCGCCGAGTTTGGTGAATTCGCCTATCGCTTCCGAGAAGGCGGTTATTTCCGTCGGGCAGACGAAGGTGTAGTCCAGCGGATAGAAAAACAGGACAAGCCATTTGCCCTTAAAGTCCGCAAGGGATATTTCCTTGAAAGACTTGTCCGGCAATACGGCAGTCTCCTTGAATTCCGGGGCTGGCTGTGTGACTAATGACATAAGATTCACCTCCAATAGATACTGGTTTGATCCACCTTGACAGGGAGATTATACTAGGTCTAAATCGCGTGTCAAACATAATTCAAGGGATTTGACCACACCGCGTAACCATACACTAAAAAAACGGTTTTATTCCCGCGCTGGTCAATCGTCCCAAATGTCATCGAATGTGAAAAATCCCGCAGGGAAATTTTTCCCGAAATCCGCCTTTTCCCACCTGATGGTTGCCTTGCCGCCCCCTTTCATTTTGATGACGCAGCCGGACACGTACCTGGATTCCCCCTCTCCGGCCATCGGCCCGAGATCGACGGAAAGCGCCCCCATGTCCCAGCCTTCTATGGTCACTCCGGCAAGCCTTCCTCCTTGCACAAAAAGGTCCATCGCCGGGCCGCTGGTGGTGACTTTGTATCCGGCTCCGGCCCGCGCCACTTGTATCATTTTTTCAAAGGGAGGGGGGGAGCCTGTGACGATAGTTCTTAATAGACCGGCCGGCATGACGATCCCACCGATCTGGATGCTCTTTGCAAAGTTGCCCCGGGCGATGGTTTTTTTCCCGGTATTGCCGTCCACCCTTGTGATGGTCTCCTTGCCGCCAGCAACGGCGGCCACCGCGCGGTTGGCCGCGTCCAGCGCTTCGAGCCTGTAATTGTCCCCTTCAAGCGCCAGCGCAATGGTCCCGGAGAAACTGTCTTCCCCCGCGTCCACTTTGATATGTCCGGACCCGGCGAAGGAGCGCGGCCGGGCCTCGGCCAAAGATTCGATGTCCCTTGTCACAATGTCCATCAAGGGTGGGGCGGTGGCGCAGGAGACCGCCAATACGGCCAACGCCAGCGTCAAAGGGAGGGCGCGTTTTGCCATAATGTCCGAATCAGGTTTGAAAGGCTGTTATAAGGCGGCCGGCCATCCGTCCGGGGGATGGCGAAGGGCGCCGTTACTGGCTGTCCCGCAACTTTTTCTTAAGGTCGCCGATCTTTTTCTTCACGGCGCTCCGGTCCGTTTCCCGCTTGTCTTCCGATTCGGCGGTAAGCGAACGCTCATAGGCGTCGGTGGCGGCCTTGTTTTCTCCCAGAACCGTATAGACATCCCCCAGGTGTTCCAGCACCGTCGGGTCCGGCGGAATGTTGCGCACAGCGGTGAGCAGTTTTTCCAGGGCTTCTTTAAAACGCCCTTGCTTGAAATATACCCAACCCAGCGAGTCAATAAAATAGCCGTTGTCCGGCTCTATGGCCAGCGCCTTTCCAAGATATTCCTCCGCCTCCTTGAGGTTGACGGACTTCTCGGCGTACATGTAGCCGAGATAGTTGAGCGCGTTGGCGTGGGAAGGGTCTATCTCAATCGCCTTTTTCATGGCGGCTATGCAGTTTTCATAGTCCCCCTCGCGCTCATGGACGGCGCCCATGAGGAAATAATATTTCGCCTCGGAAGGATTGAGGCTCACCGCCCTTTTGAACGATTCGATGGCCTCCTTGCCACGGTTGAGCTTGTTTTCGAGCAGGCCGGTGTAATATTGCAGCTCCGGATCGTTCGGGTCCATGTCCCGGGCGATGATGGCGCTCTTGAGGCTCTCCTCCGTCTTGCCGGCGCGCTCATAGAGCTCCGCCATTTTCACGGCGATGTCCCGGGATTCCTTCCCCCCTTCGGCCAGAAGCTGGCTCCACACCTCAATGGCCTCGTCTAGAAGCTTTAGCCGCTCGAATATCGTGGCGATGTAAAAGGCGATGCGCCGGCTTGCCGGTTCCTTCGCCCGAAGAAGCTGGAACTCCTGCAAGGCCTTCTGGTAGTCGTCCGGATTCTGGCTTTCCTCGGCCTGTTTCACATATGAAAGGCCCAGGCGGAAATGCAGGCTGGCGTCCTCCGGCTCTTTTTCCACCAGGCCTTTATATTGGTCTATCGCCTTGGAATACGACTCTTGCAGAAGATAGACCTCAGCAAGTTTTCCGCGCATCTCCTCGTCGTCCGGATAGGACTCCAGGTATTTCCTGTACACTTCGGCGGCCTTTTCCAGGTTCTTGCCCGCCTTGTATGCAAGGGCCAGCCCTTCGTATCCTTTGGAAAATTCAGGGAATCTTTTGATCACGTCCTTATATAGCTTTTCCGCCTCGGCGTTCTTTCCCATCTGGATGTATATCCGGCCTTTGTAGTACAGCCCCACCGGATCATCGGGAAAAACACCGCCAAATTTGTCCAGCGCGGTTATGGCCGCCTCGTACTCTTTGTCCTGCAACAGGGCCAGGGAAAGGTAAATCCACGCTTCCTTGTTCTTCGGGTCCAGCTCGGTGATCCTGCTGAAATATTTGGCCGCCTTTTCAAAGCGGCCCATGCTCGAATGTATCCCGCCGATGATCACAAGGCAGGGCACATAGTCCGGCTCCGATTCCAGCGCCGTTTCGGCGGCCTTCTGGGCGTCTTCCACCCGCCCCATGCGCAGATAAAGCCCGGCCATCCGTTCGTATGACTGCACAAGGCCCTCGTCCTCCTCCACCGCCATTTCATACCGCCTCAGCGCTTCCTTGTAATCCCCGCGTCTTTCGGCCAGCAGCCCCAGCGTGAACTGGTAATAGGCGAAGGAACGGTCCATGGCCGGTTCGGCGATCACCGATTCTGGCTTTGGATCTTCGGACTTGGCCGCTGGCGGCGCCTCGGAAGGCTCCAGCCGGGCCGCCGGAGCGGTGGCGCACGAAGAGGCCAGAAAGAGGGCCAACACGGCCGCCGAGGCGAGGACTTTTTGAAGATTCATGGTTTGATCAAACGGGAACCACCATAGGGGACCAACTTATTGAATACCATCAATGTTTTTTATCAATGTTAGCTATTACGCTTTTTAGCATAACCCGTTTAATTGCCTCGCGCAATTCCGAATCTTCCACTTTGGCGGCCTCCTCCTCGATTTTAAGCAGGGTTTCGGGACTCACAAGGCGTGTGTCCGGTTCTTCCTGCGCCGCAGGTGGGGATGGGCGCGTCCGGTCGAAATCGCGCCGGTACACCACCTTGATTCCGTCCACCACCTTTTTTTCCAAGGCGTTGTTTATCTTGCCGGTGATCTCGTCTTTCAGGTATCCCATGGAATCCGCCCACACCGGTTCTTTGACCCATATGACCAGCTTTTTGCGCTCAAGCTCCGCCGGAAGCGACACCGCCCGGAGCCCTTCGCCCACGATTTCCCCCCATCGTTCCTCGATCATGGCCAGGTCGTAAAGGCTCCCATGGCTTACGGCGGACAAGGCGCGGCCAAGGATGGACCCCAGCGGAGCCATGCGTTTTCCACGTTTTTTAATGTTTGCCACGCTTTTTTTCGTCTTTTAGTTGCTTTAACGCCGGGATTCGTTTATTTTTCTTTTTTCGGCGGCAATGAAAGGGTAACACGCTTCGGCAATGACATTCCATACGGAGTATCTCTGGTTTAACACCGCCAAAAAACGGGAATACATCAATATAACCGGAAAGGTGGAGGAGATACTGGCTAAATCGGGGGTGCGCGAAGGGATGACGCTGGTGTCGGCGATGCACATCACGGCCGGAGTATGGGTCAACGACGCGGAGTCCGGACTGATAGCGGACATAGACGAGTGGCTGGAAAACCTGGCCCCTTACAGGAAGGGATACCGGCATCACGGCACGGGAGAGGACAACGGCGACGCGCATTTGAAGAACCTGCTGGCGCACCACCAGGTGATTGTGCCTGTCACCGGCGGCAAGCTGGACCTGGGGCCGTGGCAGCAGGTGTATTACGCCGAGTTTGACGGCAGGCGGAAGAAACGGGTAATCGTAAAAGTGATGGGAGAATAGCTCTTGAACAATATAAAAAGGACCCCATTGTGGCAGGCGCACCATGCCCTGGGCGCAAGGATGGTGGAATTCAACGGTTGGGAAATGCCTGTGCAGTACACCTCGATAATGGATGAACACAAGGCCACACGGGAAAAGGCCGGGATATTCGACGTGTCCCACATGGGGGAGATAGAGGTGAAAGGGGAGCGGGCGATGGAACTGCTTTCATACCTCACCCCCAACGACGTGGCGGGGCTGAAGGAAAATGTGGTGCAATACTCCGCGCTGCTCAACCAGGCCGGGGGGATAATTGACGACCTGCTCATTTACAAGGTGAGCGACACCCGGTTTTTCATATGTGTCAACGCGGGGAACGCACGCAAGGACTTTGACTGGATGTCCGGCCACGCGGCAGGTTTCCCCGGGGTGGAGGTTGTGAACCTTTCGCGGGACTTCGGGATGATCTCCCTTCAGGGGCCCAACGCCGAAGCGATTTTAAGCTACCTTACCCCCCATCCGATAGGTTCGATGGGCTATTACCACTTTGTCACCACCACCATCGGCGAGTCTTCCGTCCTGCTGTCACGCACCGGATACACCGGGGAGGACGGCTTCGAGCTTTTCGTAAACTGGAACGAGACGGCGGCGATCTGGGACAAGATCGTCACGCGCGGCAAGTCCTTCGGACTCCGGCCGGTGGGCCTCGGTGCGCGGGACACGTTGCGGCTGGAGATGCGCTATCCCCTGCATGGGCATGACATAAATGAGACCACCACCCCGCTGGAAGCCGGGCTTGGCTGGATAGTGAAGATGGACAAGGGGGATTTTATCGGCAGGCAGGCTTTGGCGGTCCAGAAGGAAACGGGATTAAAGCGCAAGCTTGTGGGAATAGAGCTTCTGGACAAGGGGATCCCCCGTGAGGGCTATGAAATCGTGAAGAACGGCGAGAAAGTGGGCAAGGTCACAAGCGGCACGCTCAGCCCCACGTTGAACAAGGGGATCGCCCTTTGCTACGTGCCAGCGGAATATGCCGCCGTTGGGACGAGCCTGCAGGTGGACATAAGAGGAAAGCTTTACGAGGCTCAGATCGTCAAGACGCCTTTCGTGCAGTCCCGGGTGAAAAAGACCGTGGTGGCGGTGGAAGAGGTCAAGGCGGAGTAAACGGATTATTTTTAGGAGCTCGGGCGGAATCTGCGATAATCACGCTTTTAAAACCCGAGTTTAACGGCCGGCAAGAAATCAGGGAGGAAAAATGGACTTTCCCAAGGACAGGAAATACACAAAAGATCACGAGTGGATCAAGGTTGAAGGGGGCGTGGGGACTGTGGGAATCACGGACTTCGCCCAGCACGAACTGGGGGACATCGTGTTCGTGGAGCTTCCGCAGGTCGGCCGCACGCTGGCGGCGGGGGAAGCTTTCGGCGTGGCCGAATCGGTGAAGACCGTTTCGGACCTTTACGCGCCGGCGGCCGGCGAAGTGGTGGAGGTGAACACCGCGCTGGAGAACGATTCCGCCCAGGTGAACAAAAGCCCCTATGGCGCAGGCTGGATGATAAAAATCAAGGTCGCGGACGAAGCGTCGCTGGGCAAGCTTCTTTCCGCCGATGCATATGAAGCAAGCCTTAAAGGGGGACACTAGAAGTTGCGGTACATTCCACTTACCGGCAAAGACAAAGAGGAGATGCTTAAGGTAATAGGAGCGTCTTCGGTTGACGGGCTATTCGCGGACATCCCGTCAAACGCAATGCTGGGGCGGCCTCTCGCGCTTCCCGAACCATTGGCCGAACAGGAGCTTTTAGAGTATTTCGAGGACCTCGCCGGGCGCAACGCCCCCGCCCTCAACCGCAACATGTTCCTTGGGGCCGGGGCCTACGCCCATAACGTTCCCGTGGCGGTGGACCAGCTTTTGCTCCGTTCGGAAATATTCACCGCATACACCCCGTACCAGCCGGAGATCAGCCAGGGGACCCTTATGGCGATCTTCGAATTCCAGACATATACCGCCGCCCTTTTCGGGATGGACATGGCAAACGCATCCATGTACGACGGGCCCTCGGCCCTGGCGGAGGCGGTGATAATGGCCAAAAGGATCACGGGGCGCGGTCAGGCGGCCATGTCAAACCTTGTGCATCCCCATTGGCGCGGGGTGGTGAAAACATACACCCAGCACCTGGGAATGCAATTGGCGGATTTTGATTGTTCCGCCGCCGGTGTGGCCGGGCAGAAAGATTATGAAAAAGCGCTGGACGCGAAGAGTTGCGCGCTGGTGCTGCAATATCCCAATTTCCTGGGGCATGTGGAGGACTTGAAGGCGGCCAGGGCTGCGTGCGACGCGGCCGGGGCGCTTTTGATAGTGGCGGTGGCCGAGCCTGTGGCGCTCGGCCTTTTGGAAGGCCCCGGCAAGTTCGGGGCGGACATCGTCGTTGGCGAGGGGCGCTCTTTCGGCGGATCGCTTTCTTACGGCGGCCCGGCGCTGGGCATGTTCGCCACGCGTGACAAATACGCCCGCCAGATGCCCGGCAGGCTTGTGGGCAAGACGAAGGATGCGGACGGGCGCGACGGTTTTGTGCTTACCTTGGCCACCAGGGAGCAGCATATACGCCGCGAGAAGGCCACGTCGAACATATGTTCAAACCAGGCGCTTTGCGCCACGGCGGCGGCCATCCATTTGAGCCTGCTGGGCAAGAACGGCCTGCGCGAGATGGCGGCCCGGAATTTTTCGGCGGCGCGTTACCTTGCGGAAAAAGTCTCGTCCATCAAAGGTTATGCGAGGGCGCACAAGGCGCCTTTCTTCAACGAGGTGGCTGTGAAAACCCCTGTGGCTCCGGTGATTATCAACGAACGGCTGGCGCGGGATGGGATAGTGGGGGGATACGATCTTTCGAAGGAGTATCCGTCACTGGGCAATTCGATGCTTCTTTGCGCCACGGAAACGCACACGAAAGATTCGATAGACAGGCTCGCCGCGATCCTTTCGGAGTTCGCGCGGTGAGTATGGAGGAAACTGAATAAATGACACAGGCTCAGCGCGGGCTGGTTTTCCAGGAAAAAGAAATATTTGGCCGCGGCTCTTCCGGAAGGAACGGAGTTGATTTCCCCAATTCAGGCATACCGGCGGCGGATATTTCCGCGCTTGCCGGGGCGGACTATATCCGTTCGGAGCTTAAGGGATTCCCGGAACTTTCCGAGCCGGAGGTGATCCGTCATTACACCCGGCTTTC
The DNA here is from genome assembly GCA_016235255.1 of Nitrospinota bacterium. Classification (NCBI taxonomy): domain Bacteria; kingdom Pseudomonadati; phylum Nitrospinota; species Nitrospinota bacterium. The sequence continues at coordinate 50,644 of JACRLM010000062.1, forward strand.
ACAGTGGAACTATGGGGTGGACTCGAACATCTACCCTCTCGGCTCGTGCACGATGAAGCACAACCCCAGGGTCAACGAGGCGGTCAGCCGCCTGAAAGGTTTTGCCGGCAGCCACCCCCTCCAGCCCGATTCGGCGGCGCAGGGGACGCTGAAGATGATTTACGACCTGGGCCGCTGGCTTTGCGAAATCGTGGGGATGGACGCGGCCACGCTCCAGCCGGCCGCCGGAGCGCACGGGGAGTTCACCGGATTGTTAATGATCCGGGCGGCGCTGGCAAAACGGGGCAATGCCCGGCAAAAGGTGTTGCTGCCCGATTCCGCCCACGGCACAAACCCGGCTTCGTCCGTCTATTGCGGATACCAGGCGGTGACCATTAAAAGCGGCCCGGACGGCAAGATAGACCTGGTGGAGTTGGACAGGATGATGGACGATTCCGTCGCGGCGCTGATGGTGACAAACCCGAACACGCTTGGCGTTTTCGAGTCGGACATCATGGCGGCGGCGAAGATCGTCCACGACAGGGGCGGATTCGTTTACGCGGACGGCGCCAACCTTTCTGCGCTGATCGGCAAGACGCGGTTCGGCGATTTGGGGATAGACGTCTGCCATATCAATTTGCATAAGACGTTCTCGACGCCTCATGGCGGCGGCGGGCCGGGAGCCGGGCCTGTATGTGTTAAAAAAGAGCTGGAGCCGTTCCTGCCGGTTCCGGTGGTGATGGAAAAGGATGGCAAGTACACCATGGACAACAATATGCCGGACAGCGTTGGGCGTGTGCATGGATTCCATGGCAACGTGGGTGTGTTGCTGCGTGCGGCGGCGTATATCCTTTCGATGGGGCCGCAGGGGCTCAAAGAGGCGACAGAAGCGGCGGTGATAAACGCCAATTACATCAAGGCGCGGCTCAAAGACTATTATCACACCCCCATCCCGGGGCACAGCCTGCACGAATGCGTGTTCAACGACAAGATACAGAGCGAGGGAAACCATATCAGCACGCTGGACATCGCCAAGGGGCTAATAGACCGCGGCTTCCATCCGCCCACGATATATTTCCCGCTGATAGTCAAAGGGGCGCTGATGATCGAACCGACGGAGACGGAAAGCCGCGAGGCGCTGGACGCATTCTGCGAGGCGATGATAGATATAGCGGAAAAGGCGAAGAGCGACCCGGAATCGCTCCATCAGGCGCCGGTTAACGCCGTGCGCCGCAGGCTCGACGAAGCCCAGGCGGCCCGGAACCCGGAGTTGCGGTGCTCGATTTGCGGTTGAACGCCCGCGCATGGTGTTAGCAACAAATAGAAATGTCCGGTTTAGTAGCACATGAATTGTCCGCTTTGTCCATCCGGTGATTTCCGATTAATCCCGGCGTGGCCGCAAGCGGCGGACAGTTACGCCGCGGCCTTCCTTTTCTTTTTGATTTCAA
>JACRLM010000063.1 GCA_016235255.1 Nitrospinota bacterium
AATCCATTCTTCCCTTGCCAGTTTTCCCGTTACCGTTTACTCTTTTCATGTGACCTCCTTGCTTTCCGTTGTTTTCGTTCAAAAACATGGTAGCAGGTGAGGTCATACCTTCGTTTCAACTAAGTTTAGGACACTTTCCCGCGCATTTCACAAATAATAGTTTTCCTTTGATCTCAAGCGATTCGGCAGTTTATGTTATGGTACATCTTTGAATAACAAATCGATATTAACAACTATTCGGGTCAGGCAATGAAAAAGATTCTTGGAGTATTGACGGTCATTTTTGTGCTTGGATTCTCCGGAGCAGCTGACGCAACGCCTTCCACTCAAATCTGGATACCATCCACCGATATCCAGGGATTTCTTGTCCCGCATTTTGGAGTTGACACTTACAATACTCTCGGCGAAAAATCCATCCCGAACGGCGGCAAGGGGTTCAACACGATAAACTACGGCCTGACAGTGGGCATTTCGCCTCCCGGCATTTCCGATAAAATTGGAATCGAGGTGGGCGTTGATTACCGTGATGTTTCCGGCGACAGCGAAAACCCCTGGTACTGGAACGCCAAGCTTGGACTGGCCGAAGGGGCGTTTGGAGATATTTCGCCCGCCATTGCCGTCGGCGCGTACGACATGGGGAACAAAGACGGCGTAAATGATTACAACATCGTATACGGTCTTGTGGCCAGGACATTCGGCGAGTTGGGACGTCTTAGCGTGGGAGGTTTTTCCGGCAATGACAAACTGCTGCTCGACGGAGAGGGGAAAAAGGATAACTCCGGCGTTCTGGCCTCGTGGGACAAGGCAATCAACGACAAGTGGTGGGTTGCGGCCGACTACATGGGCGGCAAAAGCGGATACGGAGCGCTAACGCTGGGCTTCTGTTATTATATATTGCCTTCGACCAGCTTTATCGTCGGCTACGATATTTATAATAACAGCGACATCAAGCCGACCCTGACTTTCCAGTTGGACATAAATTTCGACGGCTTGACGCATCCGCATCACGCTCATAAAGACTAAACGCCGCAGCTTGTGGCGCGCCGGAAATGACCCAAGGTAAAAACATCCTTTCCTGCGCGCTTCATAAAATGCATTCCAGGTTTATTCCCAGGCTATGCTCCTGCCGTATTTTTCCGGGTCTTGCAAAAAAGCGTTTTTGCACGCCTCCGAACAAAAATGAAATGTTTTCTTTCCTGTGATGGCGTATATCTTCCTGACGCCGGGCATGCCGCACACCGGATCGAGCATTTGAGATCCCATCCCGGCTTCATATCTTAAGAACAGGTCCACGATGCTCGGATCAAACTGCTTGCCGCTGTTTTCAACCAGTATTTGACGCGCCCGCTCGGGGGTGAGCGCCTTGCGGTAAGCGCGGTCTGAAGTCATCGCGTCATACGCGTCAATTACCGAAATAATCCGTGCGCCTATAGGTATGGCCTCGCCAGCCAAACCGTCTGGATAACCTCCGCCGCCGTACGCCTCATGGTGATGGCGGATGATGGTTGCCGCCTTTTTCAATCCCCTGATGGATTTAAGGGCGTCCGCCCCGAGAGCGGGATGCGCCTTTATAAGGGCAAACTCGTTTTCATCAAGTTTGCCCGGCTTTTTCAAAACGCTGTCCGGCACGCCGACTTTGCCTATGTCGTGAAGAGCTCCGGCGGCGGCGAGATCGTTTAGCCCGCTTCTTGAAAGTTCCAGCCAAGCGCCTATTTGGCTTGAGGCGCCCCGCACACGGGCGCAATGCCCCTCGGTGTAGCCGTCTTTAAGTTCGATCAAGGACGACAGGGAGATCAGCATTCCCATGAATTCTTCATCCTTTTCCCGTGACAGGCGAAAAAGAAACATGGCCAGGCCAGCCAGCGCTATCGCAAGAAGCGCCTCTGATATGACAAGCAGGTGCATTACTGTTTCAGTGTCCGCCAGCATGACCACCTTCTTTTGGAAAAGTCAGCGTTTTTTCCGGAAATAATCAGGGTTTGATTATATTGCGCAGGTTTAACCGCAAAAAGCCATGTCATCCCTATGGATTATTTCGTCGTACGCTTTATAGCCCAATAAATTTTCTATCTGGTTCGAGCGCGCACCCTTTATCCTCTCAATCTCTCTCGACGGGTAATTAACAAGCCCTTTGGCGAACTTTTCGCCGTCCGGCCCAAAAATGTTCACCGCCTCGCCCGCATCGAAATCCCCCGCCACTTTCGTTATGCCGGACGCCAGCAGGCTGCGCCCTTTTTTCAGGATCGCCTCCTTCGCCCCGGCGTCCACATGGATTTCCCCGGATGACTTGAGGGTGAACTCTATCCAGTGCCGCTTGCTGTCGAGCCTGTCTTCATGGGGGGAAAAGAACGTCCCCACCGGCTTCCCGGCCAACGCCGCAAGCAGGGAGCCTGTGACTGTCCCCGGCAATATGATAGTGGGGGTCCCGAACCGGGCCGCTTCCGCCGCGGCGCGCACCTTGGAGGCCATCCCTCCTAACCCTGTCCGTGACGACGAATCACCGGCGACTGAGAGGATGGATTCGTCCACCTCTTCCACGAAATCTATCCTGGCCGCGTTCTTGTCCTTGCGCGGGTCGGCCTGGTATAGACCGTCCACGTCGGACAGCACCGCCAGAAGGTCCGCCTCCACAAGGTTTGTGACGCGGGCTGAAAGCGTGTCATTGTCGCCGAACTTTATCTCGTCCACCGCCACGGTGTCATTCTCGTTTATTACCGGGACAACCCCCAGGTCGAACATGGCGTTCATGGTGTTGCGGGAGTTTATGAAACGCTTCCTGTCCGAAAGATCGTCATGGGTCAAAAGCGCCTGCCCCGCCTTCACCCCGTGCGCCGCCAGATGGCGCGCCCACAGCGCGATAAGGCTCCCCTGCCCCAGCGCGGCGGCGGCCTGCTTGACCGGGATGGAAAGGCCGTGGCGAGGCACGTTGAGCATTTTGGCCCCTATGGCCACGGCGCCGGAGGTCACCACCGCCACCTTGCGCCCGCCTTTGGAAATATCCGCCACCTGCCGGGCGATCTCCTCAATCACGGCGTCGTCCACCGTGGTATATCCCCCGCCGGTAAGCACTCCGCTGCCGATCTTCACAACTATCCGCCTGGCTTGCGAAAGGAGCTTTAAGCGCCGCTCCGCCTGATCAGGCGTCATGCTCCGCACACCTTCACGAGCGCATCCAGCTTTCCCGCGGCGGCCCCGGAATCTATCGATTTTTCGGCCAACGCAATGGCGTCATCGATGAATTTTGACAGCCCCCCGGCGCAAATCACCGCCGCCGCGTTGAGTATGGTGATGTCCCGGTGCGCCCCCTTCTGGCCGGCGAGCACGTCGCGGGTGATCCTGGCGTTATGCTCCGCGTCCCCCCCCTTGATGGAATCCGGGTGGTGGATCGGCATGCCGAACTGCTCCGGGGTGACGGTGAATGTCTTCACGCGGCCATCTTTTAGCATGGCCACGTCGGTGGCGGTGGTGACGGTTATTTCGTCCAGCCCGTCGTGGCCGTGGACCACGAAAACATGGACCGCCCCAAGCTTGGAAAGCACGAGGGCTATCGGCTCCACCAGTTTGCGGTCATATACACCGATCACCTGGTTTTTGGCCCCCGCAGGGTTCGTCAAAGGCCCCAGCAGGTTGAATATGGTGCGCACGCCGATGTCCCTGCGGGCCGGCATCACGTATTTCATTGCGCTGTGCATCAGCGGGGCGAAAAGAAAACCGATGCCGACTTGCGCCAGGCACTTCTCCACTTTGGCCTGCTCGGCCTCCACGTTCACCCCCAGCGCCTTCAATACGTCCGCCGAGCCGGATCTGGACGATATGGCCCTGTTTCCGTGCTTTGCAACGGTCAATCCCGCTCCAGCCGCCACGAAGGCGGCAGTGGTGGAGATGTTGAAAGTGTGCGCCCCGTCGCCGCCTGTGCCGCAGGTGTCCACCACAATTCCGGAGCCTGCGTTGACCTTCAGCGCTTTCTCCCGCATCACCCGGGCCGCGCCGGCGATTTCCTCCACCGTCTCCCCTTTCATCCGAAGGGCGGTCAGCAGCGAGGCGATTTGCGCGTCCGAAGCCCCCCCGGTCATGATCTGTCCCATGACCGCGGCCATTTCGTTTTCCGTAAGGCCGTTGCGTTCGATTACTTTTGCGATGGCGTCCTTTATGGTCATTTCAATTTTCTTCCGATATTGTCCAGGTAATAATAATCAAAATGCGGCTGTCCCGCCCTAAAAAGAGAGGAAATTCCTCAATAAATCCTTCCCCACTTCCGTCATGATGGACTCGGGATGGAACTGCACCCCCTCCATCGGGGCGGTCTTGTGGCGTATCCCCATGATCTCCCCGTCCTCCGACCGGGCGGTTATCTTGAACACGGACGGCAGGCTGGCCTCCTCCGCCACCAGCGAATGGTAACGGGTGGCGGTGAACGGGTTCTTTATCCCTTTGTATATCCCCTCGCCGTCGTGATGTATCTGGCTGGTCTTGCCGTGCATCAGGGTCTTGGCCTTGATGATGCGCCCGCCAAACGCCGCCGCCATGGACTGGTGCCCAAGGCATACCCCCAGGATGGGAAGTTTACCCCCGAACTCCTTGATAACTTCCATGGATATCCCCGCCTCGTTGGGGGTCTTGGGCCCGGGGGATATGACGATCCGCGAAGGCGCCATCGCCTCTATCTGGCCGATTGAAAGCGCGTCGTTTCGCGAAACGTTCACCTCCTCGCCCAGTTCGATGAGATATTGGGCCAGGTTGTAGGTGAACGAGTCATAATTGTCTATAAGCAAAAGCATCCTGCACACTCCGAAAAGTCACGCTGGATAGTATATGACTTAAGCGGTACAATTAAAAGTCGTGGAGGATGCTTTTTCGTTCCATAACATCACATTCTGGTCAATATGCATGACAATGGCGGCGGCCACGGCGCGCACGTGTTCGATCCCAAAAGCTGGATGAAGCTTGAATCGCCCGAGCGGCGGGCGAAAATGGACCCTGAAAAGCTGGCGGATATCATGGGATTGACAGGCGAAGATGTTGCGCTCGACATCGGTTGCGGGACCGGATTTTTCGCCCAGTCCGTGGCGCCGCGCGTTAAAAACTATTATGGAGTGGACATTTCCGAAGATCTGCTCGATGTGTTCCGCTCCAAAATACGGGACGGGGTGATGGGGAATGTGGTCCTGAAAACCGGGAACGCCACGGCCATGCCTGTTGAAAGCGGCTGTTGCAGCCTGGCCTTTCATGTGACGCTGTTCCATGAAATAGAGTCTCCGGAGGTTTTCCACGCAGAGATACGGCGGGTCTTAAAGCCCGGCGGCAGGCTTTTCGCGGTGGACTGGCACGCCCGGGACACAGGATGGGGGCCGCCTGTGGACCATCGGCGCTCCGTGGAGAGCGCCATAAAGCTGATGACGGACGGAGGTTTCGCCATTCTCAAGGAACATGGAATATACAAGGACCATTATGTCCTTGAGGCGGCGGTCCGGTGACGGTGGACCATGAAAGACGATAATTCCGGCGTGGACAAGACCCGCGAAAAAGAAGAGCTGGCCAAGGTCTATAAAAGGCGCGTCACTCCCGTCCGGCTGACGCTGATCACCGCCATGCTCATATTCCTGTGCGAAGCGCTGGTGATGCTGATCCTTCATTTCATCCCGAAAGTGACCGGGATGCTGGAGGCCATGATAGACTCCACGTTGCTCACCTCCACGATGCTTCCGGCCCTTTATTTCCTTTTCTACCGCCCGATGATGCGCCACCTTTTCGAAATCGAGAATTTTGAAAGGGAACTGGTAAAAAGCCATGAAAGCATGGAAAACGCCCAGATCGCCGCCGACTTCGGCGTATGGGAATGGGACGTGAAAAGCGGGGGGCTGTTCTTGTCCAAAGGAGCCCTGCGGCTGGCGGGGCGGACCGAGGAAATCCTGAAAAAAGGCTTTGAGGGATACATCTCGTGTGTCCATCCACTGGATGCGGAATTCGTCCGCAAATCGTTCATGGAGCTTGCGAGCCGGGGAAAGACCCTGGAGATAGAGTACAGGCTTTTACTCCCGGACAAGACGGAGCGCGTGGTCCGCCACAAGGCCGAAGTCGCCGCGGAATCCGAAGGTTCGGCGGAAAAAGTCACTGGCGCCATACAGGACATTTCGGAACGCGCCAAGGCCGAAAGTGAAATGAACCGCCTTGCGATGGCGGTCAACCAGGCGGCGGAGACGATTGTCATCACGGACACGGCCGGAGCCATCCAATACGTAAATCCCGCTTTCGAGAGGATCACCGGATACACGAAAAACGAGGCTTTGGGCAGGAATCCGAGGATATTAAAAAGCGGCAAACACGAAGACAAGTTCTACCGGGACCTGTGGAGCGCCATAACGGCTGGCAAGGTGTGGAAGGGGCGCATCATCAACAAGAAAAAGAACGGAGAGCTTTACGAAGACGAGGCGGTCATCTCCCCCTTGTTCGACCACAGCGGCAGGATCGTGAATTTCGTCGCGGTCAAAAGGGACATATCCAGGGAAGTGGAGCTTGAAAAGCGGATCCGCCGTTCACAGAAAATGGAGGCGATAGGATCGCTGGCAGGGGGCATAGCCCATGATTTTAACAACATACTTTCCTCCATAATCGGCTACACGGAAATGGCCATGGAGGACGTCAAGCCCGGCTCGCCGGCCAGGGAAGACCTGCTCGAAGTGCTAAAGGCCGGGAAAAGGGCCAGGGAACTGGTGAACCAGATTCTTATCTTCAGCAGGAAGGGCGAACGGGAGAAAAAGCCGCTTAGCCTTTACATTGCGGTGAAAGAGGCGCTCAAGCTGTTCAAGGCGTACGTCGCGCCGCCGATAAAAATAGCGGAGAACATAGACAGCGCCTCGGGGGTGATAATGGCCGATCCCACCCAGCTAAACCAGGTGATAATGAACCTGCTCACAAACGCAAGCCATGCGATGAAGACAGGCGGCGGAACGCTTAGCGTGGGGGTGCGGCGGACCGAGCTTTCGGAAGATTTCAACACGCCGGGGGGCGATTACATAAAACCCGGCTCATATATCCTCATTACTGTCGCGGACACCGGCCATGGGATAAAAAAAGATGACCTGGACCGCATATTCGAGCCTTTTTTCACCACCAAGGCGGTGGGGGAGGGGACCGGGCTGGGGCTGGCCATCGTCCACGGCATCGTCACCGGCATGGACGGCGCCATTATAGTGGAAAGCGAGTTCGGAAAAGGCTCCGAGTTCAAGGTGTTCCTGCCGCGCGTGGAGGAGAAAGCGGAGACTGAGGAAACGATCATCGGCGGCGAACGCGCCAGAGGGGGCCAAGAGAGGCTTTTGGTGGTGGACGACGAGGAGTCGGTGGCCAAGTTCCTTAAAAGGGCGCTCACCATGATAGGGTACACCGTGGAGGCGGTCACAAGCCCGGCCGAAGCGCTGGAATTGCTCAAGCGTGGCGGCGATGAGTTCGACCTTATCATCACCGACCACGCCATGCCGGAAATGAACGGCGAGATGATGCTTGAACGCATAAGGGAAATGGGAGTGGAGACACCGGCGATAATCCTCACGGGAGTAAGCGCCAATGTCAGCGTGGAGCGGGCCGCGGCCCTGAAGGTCAGCGAGGTGGTCAACAAACCCGTGCTCACCCGGGAACTTGCCGAAGTGGTCCGCAAGACGCTGGACGTGCGCAAGGGGGCCGGAGCCGCGTGACGGCCGCCGGACGCTCCGGCGGGATATAATGTGTGTGAACGCCGCCATCGGCGGAACGTGGTCAATTAAAGGGAGGTCATCATGTCAGGTTTCTTGACTGTGTCGGTCGTTTTCCTGGTCCTTGTGATTTCGTCGTTCCGCATACTCAATGAATACGAGCGCGGCGTCATATTCCGCCTTGGGCGGTATTACAAGGTCAAAGGCCCCGGGCTGATCGTCGTTTGGCCGGTGATAGACAAAATGGCGAAAATGTCCCTTCGCCTTGTCACCATGGACGTGCCCCCGCAGGACATCATCACCAGGGACAACGTTTCGGTCAAGGTCAACGCCGTGGTCTATTTCCGCGTGATGGAGCCGGACAAGGCGGTGATCCACGTAGAGGACTTTTATCACGCCACCGGGCAATTGGCGCAGACCACTCTACGCTCCATCCTTGGCCAGGTGGAACTGGACGAACTTCTGGCCAGCCGGGACAAGATAAACCACGAAATACAGATCATCCTGGACAAGCGGACGGATCCGTGGGGGATAAAGGTGGCCAACGTGGAGGTCAAGCATGTGGACCTGCCGGTGGAAATGCAGCGGGCCATGGCCAAGCAGGCGGAAGCGGAAAGGGAACGGCGCGCCAAGGTGATCAATTCAGACGGTGAATTCCAGGCCGCCCAGAAGCTGGCGGACGCGGCGGAGATAATCACGAAGCATCCTGCGGCCCTCACGTTGCGCTATCTGCAGACGATCCGCGAAATGTCGGCGGAACATTCAACGAACACCATAATCCCCCTGCCGATGGACTTTCTGCAGCCGTTCATGAAAGCCATAACGCGGTATGGCGAGCAAAAAGAGTGATAGCGCGGGGATATGATCCACGGCCGCAGGCCGCAGGGGAACTATAGCCGGGAATCGGACGCCGTCAGGCGCCCAACATCCTTGTCAATAAACCTTTGCGCTCCTCCGGCTTCTTTTTTTTCAGCGATTCAATCTCCCCGGCGGAAGGCTTGACGCGTGACAGTACCCACCATGGATCCGGCGACGCCGTTGCGGAGCATCCCCCGCCACAGCTGGACGGGTCATAAGTTTTTATCATGCGGGGGGATTCGGGCGTATGGACGTATGTGTACGGGTACGCGATGTTGATCATCCGGCGCGCCTTCACTTCGGCGTGGAGTCCCCGCAGCAACTCCGCCGCCTTGCCAGCGTCAATCGCCTCCACCAAGCCTTGCGTGAAATTGACAGCGGTCCAATCCCCTTCCAGCGATTCGGCCAGTGAAATATAACCCTCTTCGCTTAATATCCCTTCAAGCCTGCCCGTAAAAAGCTCAGTAAATTCCGCGCTCATTTACGCCCTTTCCATCCTTTTCCGGTTTTGGACACTTTCCGCCCGGCGCCTCCCGGACTGCCATAACCGATCAGCTTGCCGTGGCCGTGGCCGATCAGGTCCTCCCTGCCCGCCGCCCTTAACGCCTCGCGGACCGCGTCGGCGTTTTCCGGCTTGAAATACTGCATCAAGGCACGTTGCAAGGCCCGCTCCCGGCCTCCCTTGGCCACCTTTACTTCGCGGCCCGTCATAGGATCAGTCCCGGTATAGTACATGTCCGCCGCAAGGGTCATGGGGGCCGGAATGAAGTCCTGCACCTGCCGTGGCCTGATTCCGTTCTTTTTAAGGTATAGCGCCATCTCCACCGCCTCAGAAAGCCCGCAGCCGGGATGGGCGGAGATGAAATAGGGGATGATATATTGTTCCAGCCTGGCCTTCGCCGACTCATCCATGAACCTGCTTTTGAACCTGTCGAACGTTTCAATGGAGGGCTTCCGCATGAGGGCCAAAGCGTCCGGGTCGCAATGTTCCGGCGCCACCTTCAACTGGCCGGATACGTGATGGCCCGCAAGTTCCTTTATATATTCCGGCGAAAGGTTCGCAAGGTCGTACCGCACGCCCGAGGAGACGAACACTTTCTTTACCCCCTTGACAGAGCGGGCCTTCCTTAGCATTTCGATCTGCGGCCCGTGGTCCAATCCCAATCGTTTGCACACGTCGGGATGCACGCAGGAAATCCGCTTGCACACCCGCTCCACCTCAGGCTCCCGGCACCTAAGCCTGTACATGTTGGCGGTGGGCCCGCCGATGTCCGACACGTATCCGGTGAACCCTTTCATGTGCGTCATTTTTTCCACCTCCGCCACGATGGACCCTTCGGAACGGCTCTGGATCGCCCGCCCCTGATGGACGGTGAGCGCGCAGAACGAACACCCGCCAAAACATCCCCTCATGGCGGTGACGGAGAACCGTATCATCTCGAAGGCCGGGATGGGCTTTTTATGGCAAGGGTGCGGCGCCCGCATGAACGGCAACGCGTACACCGCGTCCAGCTCATCGGTGGACAGAGGGAGCGCGGGCGGATTGACCTTCACATACCTGGCGCCGTGTTTCTGCGCCAGTGTCTGGGCGCATCCCGGATTCTGGTTAAGATGGATCATTTTAGCGGCGCGGGCATATTTGGACTTGTCCTCGTTTACCTCCTCGAACGCCGGGATAGTGACGGCCCCTTCCCCAAGTTCCTTGCGCTCCTCGGCGGAAATCATCACCGCCGTCCCGCGGATGTCCTTTATATCCTTGATTCCGGCGCCCGCGCGCATGGCTTCCACAATCTCTTTAAGCGGACTCTCCGCCATGCCATACACAAGGATGTCCGCCTTGGAGTCCTGCAAAACGGAACGGCGCGGCCTGTCGTCCCAGTAGTCGTAATGGGCGAACCGGCGTAAAGACGCTTCCAGCCCGCCGATCACTATTTTTGCGTTGGCGAATGCCTGGCGTATCTTGTTGCAATATGCGATCACGGCGCGCGGCGGGCGAAGTCCGGCCATTCCACCTTCCGCGTAAGCGTCGTCGGACCGGGGCTTTTTAAGCGCCGTCTGGCGCATCATCATCGAATCCAGGTTGCCGGAAGTGACACCGAAGAACAATGCCGGCTCGCCGAGTTTCTTAAAATCGTCCGGCCGGGCCGGGTCCGGCGCCGGGATAACGCCCACCTTGAGCCCCAGCGACTCCAGATAGCGTCCCACCACCGCCGCGCCAAAGGAAGGGTGGTCCACATAAGCGTCGCCGGTGACCAGGATCACATCAAGGCGGTCCCATCCGCGTGCGTTTGCCTCTTTGAGGGATGTGGGAAGAAACTGTCCGTCCATGATTCAATTATGACACACGTGGCGTGGCGCTATTTAAAGCAAATGGCCTGCGCCGCCGCTGAAATGCGCGCGATTGACTTTGCTATCGGCCGAAAATAGGTTATATTACTTTGTTTTAACATGGAGATGAAAAATGGCTAGCCCGACAAGAAGAAAGAAGCTCAAAAGGCGCTGGAGAAGCAAAAAGGCCACCCACAAGAGGTAAGCTAAATGGCTTTGTCTAAAGACGAGGTGCGCCACGTGGCCAACCTGGCCCGGATGGAGCTTGCCGAGGCGGATGAAGAGAGGTTTGGCGGCCAGTTGTCGTTCATTCTGGACTATATCGGCCAACTTAACGAACTGGACACATCCAAAACCGCGCCCACGTCCCACGCGCTGGACATCACCAACGTGTTCAGGGATGACGCGCACGGCCGCCCCTTCGGCGATGGCGTTTGGGACTCCAACGCCCCGTCCGCCGATCACGGCCATTTCCGCGTCCCCAAAGTGCTGGACTGACATAACATGACAGACATCTGCGCCCTTACGCTTCACGAGCTTTCCGCCTTGCTGGAAAAAGGCGAGGTCACAAGCGAGCAGGCGACAAAAGCTTACCTGGGCCGGATAGCCGCCCATGATAAAACGCTCAACTCATACGTCACGGTGGACGCCGAGGGAGCCATGAAGCAGGCCGCCGAAGCGGATGCGCGGCGGGCCAAGGGCGGACGCGGGCCGTTGCTTGGCGTTCCGCTGGGCATCAAGGACGTGATGGCGACCAAAGGGCTTCGCACCACCTGCTCGTCAAAAATGCTGGAGAACTTCATCCCGCCATACGACGCGTTCGTGATAAAAAAACTAAAGCAGGCCGGCGCGGTGATATTGGGCAAGACGAACATGGACGAGTTTGCCATGGGATCGTCCACGGAGAACAGCCATTTTGGCGCGACGAAGAACCCGTGGGACATTTCCAAAATACCGGGCGGCTCGTCCGGGGGATCGGCGGCGGCGGTGTCGGCCGATCTTTGCGCCGCCTCGCTCGGGTCGGACACGGGGGGCTCCATCCGCCAGCCGGCGTCGCTTTGCGGGATAGTGGGCCTTAAGCCGACCTATGGAAGGGTCTCGCGGTTCGGGCTGGTGGCCTTCGCCTCGTCGCTCGACCAGATAGGGCCGATGACAAAGGACGTGCGCGACTGCGCGATGATGATGAACGCAATCGCCGGGCACGACGATATGGACTCCACCAGCGCCAACGCCCCCGTTCCGGATCACACCGCGGGGCTCGATGACGGCGTAAAGGGGCTCACCATCGGGGTGCCGAAGGAATATTTCGTCGAAGGCATGGATCCCGCCGTGGAACAATCGGTCCGCTCCGCCATAAAGGCGTTGGAGCAGGCGGGGGCGGCCGTTAAAGAAGTGTCCCTCCCCCACACCAAGTACGGCGTGCCCGCATACTATGTGCTGGCTCCGGCGGAAGCGTCGTCCAACCTTGCCCGTTACGACGGGGTGAAATACGGTTACAGGGCGGAAAGTTCCGCGGGCCTTGCCGGCATGTACAAGAAAACGCGGGCGGAAGGATTTGGCCCGGAGGTCAAGCGGCGCATCATGTTGGGGACATATGCCCTTTCGTCCGGCTATTACGACGCGTATTATCTGAAGGCCCAAAAAGTCCGCACACTGATCAAGGACGATTTTATGAACGCATTCAGGGAAGTGTCTGTGATAGTGGCGCCCACCGCCCCAACGGCGGCCTTTGGAATAGGGGAGAAGGCGGACGATCCACTCCAGATGTACCTTTCCGACATTTTTACCATCAACTGCAACCTGGCCGGCATTCCGGGGATATCCGTCCCGTGCGGATTTACCCCCGCCGGGCTGCCTGTGGGCCTGCAGGTATTCGGCGGATTTTTCGCCGAGCCGCTGCTCCTGCGCGTGGCGCGGGCGGTGGAAAAGCTCTCCGGCGCCGCAGGAAAGAAACCTTCCCTATAAAGTCTTAAAGGCCCGTTCCGCCGCGTCCAGCGTTTTGGCGATGTCCTCTTTGGTGTGGGCCAGCGACATGAAGCCCGCCTCAAATTGCGACGGCGCCAGGTACACACCTGATTCGAGCATCTTCGCGAAATAACGGCCGAACTTCGCCGTGTCGCAGGTCTTGGCGCTTTTGTAATCGTAAACTTCCGGGGCGTCCGTGAAGAACATGGAGAACATGGAGCCCACCCGGTTGAACACAGCCTTCACCCCCGCTTTTTTGGCCAGGCTTTCAAGCCCGGAGCAAAGTTCGTTTGAAAGGGACTCCAGTTTTTCGTAAACGCCCGGTTCATTCAATATCTTCAGTGTCTCGATTCCGGCGGCCATCGCCAGCGGATTGCCCGAAAGGGTTCCCGCCTGGTAAATCGGCCCGGCTGGGGCGATCTTCTCCATTATCTCCCGTTTGCCGCCATAGGCCCCCACAGGCAGGCCGCCGCCAATCACCTTGCCCATGGTGGTCATGTCCGGAGTTATTTTATAGCGTTCCTGCGCGCCCCCGAGCGCCACGCGAAAGCCGGTCATCACCTCGTCGAATATCAGAACGGCGCCGTATTTGGAGCAAAGCTCCCGCACTCCTTGAAGGTAACCAGGCTTGGGGACGAGCACTCCCATGTTCCCCACCACAGGCTCTATTATCACGCACGCGATTTTGTCACCGTCCGCCTTGAAAGCTTTCTCCAGCGAATCAAGATCGTTGAACGGAAGCGATTTGGTAAGCTGCGCCAGCGCCTTGGGCACACCCGGCGAATCGGGCAATCCCAAAGTCTCCACCCCGGAGCCGGCCTGGGTCAAAAGCGAGTCGCCATGGCCGTGATAGCAGCCGTCGAACTTGACGATGATGTCCCGCCCGGTAAAGCCCCGCGCGGCGCGGATGGCGCTTAACGTGGCCTCGGTGCCGGAATTTACCATGCGCACCATATCCACCGACGGCATGGCGGCGATCACCATTTCAGCGAGAGTTATTTCACGCTCCGTCGGCGCGCCGAAGCTCGTCCCGTCCGCCAGCGCCGCGGCGATGGCCGCGTTCACCCTCGGATGGGCGTGGCCGGCTATCATCGGCCCCCAGGAGCCGACGTAATCGACATATTCCTTGCCGTCCGCGTCGTATATCTTCGATCCCGCCGCTTTATTTATGAACAGGGGATTGCCTCCAACGGCGCGGAACGCCCTCACAGGGCTGTTGACCCCGCCGGGGATGAGTTTTTTCGCCTTTTCGAAAAGCCTGGCCGATTCGCCCATCGTAAAAACCGCTTCCTTCCTAAGAAATGTACTTGCCGATTATCAGGTCAAGGTCCCGCTTGGTCTTGTCCGGTATCATAGCCGGATTGGTCATGATCCCGTGCCGGAGCGCGTCCTTGCAGCCGCAGGTCCGTTCCGCGGCGATCATGGGGACGGCGGCCCTTATCGCCGCCTTGGAGTTTGCCACGTTCTTGTTCATGGTGGCGATCACCTGCTCCACAGTCACTATCTCGTCGTGCCAGCAGTCGTAGTCGGTGGCCAGGGCGATGGTCGCGTAGCATATCTCCGCCTCACGGGCCAGCTTGGCCTCCTGCAGGTTCGTCATGCCGATCACCTCCGCCCCCCAGGAGCGGTACAGATGCGATTCGGCCTTCGTGGAGAACAGCGGCCCTTCCATGCAGACGTACGTGCCGCCTTTGTGGGATTTCCAGCCGATTGTATTGGTGGCCTTGTAAAGGACGTCCGATAGATGCGGGCACACGGGGTCGGCGAAGGCGACATGGGCCACAACGCCGTTCCCGAAAAACGTGTCCGCCCTTTTTCCCCTGGTCCTGTCTATGAACTGGTCCACCACCACGGCGTGGCCCGGCTCTATCTCAAGCTTTAAAGATCCGACGGCGGAAACGGATATGATCCGCGTGACCCCCAGCTTTTTCATCCCCCAAATGTTTGCCCGGAAGTTAAGCTCGGAGGGAAGGATGCGGTGCCCCCGGCCGTGGCGCGGGAGAAAGGCCATTTCAACGCCGTTGAGCCTGCCTGTCACAAAATCGTCGGAAGGATCGCCAAAGGGAGTGCGGACACGCTCGGTGCGCACGTCCGTAAGACCCTCCATCTCGTAAAGCCCGCTGCCGCCTATAACGCCTATAGTCATTATTCCAAGCTCCTTCATGGATGTGCCCGCTGCGTGATGTTGCGCGCGGGTGTTTGTTCATGGGGATTTAATATCTCACAACGGCGCGGGCTCTTCAAGAGAAGGCTCCATGCGCCTGGCGGCGATGGGGCCGGAGAAGAGTTATCGCCTGTCGAACACAAGGTCTGGCATGGCGATGTAGAAGACGCTTCCCTTTTCAGGCTGTGTTTCCACCAGTATCTCCCCGCCGTGGGCCCGGATGATTTCGTGGCACAGCGGAAGCCCAAGCCCGCTCCCCTTTTCGCCCCCCGTGCCGATGGTGGTGGTCTTTATCTCCATACTGAAAAGGTGGGGGAGCAGTTTTTCGCTTATGCCCACTCCGGAGTCTTTCACCGCCACCACTCCCTTCCCGTTCCCCGGGGCAAACACGGTCACCTCGCTTCCGTTTTTGGAGAACTTGATCGCGTTGGACATGATGTTGGACAGCACTTCGTAGAAAAGATGAGGGTCCGCGTATGTGACCGTCTTTTTGGGCACTTCGTTGACAAGGCGCACCCCTTTTTTCTCCGCCACAGGGTTCACCTTCTCGATCACGTCCTGGGCCATGTGATGGCAGTCCATCAACTCCAGGTTCAGCTTTATAGACCCGCTCTGCAGGCGGCTGAGGCTCAGCAGTTCGTCTATCATCCCCACCATCTGTTCGATTATCTGGTTGATGGAGGTGATCTGCTCGGCGATCTTGGGGGGCTGGGAAACGCCGAAATTGATCTTCATGAGCTCCGTGATGAAACGTATGGACTGCAACGGCGATTTAAGGTCGTGCGAGACCAGCGACACGAACCTGTCCTTTATCTTGGTTGCCTCCTCGGCCCGTTCCTTGGCCACCCGCAGTTCATGGGTGCGCTTGGCGACCATCTCCTCGAGTTTCACGTGGGAATCCCGCAGTATTTCCTCGGCCGCCTTGCGCTCGGAAATGTCCGTGGAAATGCCGCACACGGCGTATATTTTCCCCTCATGGGAGCGGATGGGGAATTTGATGGTAAGGTACGTGGCCGGCTGCCCGTCATTGAACGGGGCCGTTTCCTCGAATTCTATCGGCCCCCCGCTCCGGATGGACTCGTGGTCCGAAAGAATGATCCTGTCCGCCATCTCCTTTGGCAGGAAGTCGTGCGGGGTCTTTCCTATCACTTCCGGGGCGCTTGCGCTGAATATCTTTTCCCACTGCCTGTTGACCAGCAGGAATTTGCCTTCCAGGTCCCTCATATATATGGCGGAAATGGTGTTGTCCGTCATCGCCTGGAGCCGCTCTTCGGTCGCCCTCTCCGATTTCCATGCGGAGTCCAGCCTCTTGAAAAGGTCGGTCATTGCGATGGCCACCTGGCTGATCTCGCCGGTCAGGTATCCTTTCACCGGCGGGAGGGAGGCCAGCCCGGCGAAGTTGACGCTGGACAACCCGTCTGCAAGGGAAGCCAGCGGCCGCAACAGCATGTTCACAAGAAGGTAAAAGCCGAACGCGCCCCCGGCGATCAAAAGAAGGATATAAAGAAGGTTTTTCCTGGCGTCTTCCACCAGGCGCTTGTAAAGATAATCGTTGTAAACGACGGCGATTTCGCCGCGCAGGTCCTGTGTGGCCTGGGAATAGAAAGGAGCGCTCACCACGAAGGAGCGCGAGGCGGCCGGGTCGTTCTTCTCGCTTAATGCCTGCCCGTCCACGGTGGATACGTCTATGCCGAGAAAAAGTTTCTTCCCTGTGACCGGATCGGTCATCAGCATCAGCCGCTTGATCGTGCGCTCTATGGCGCCTGGATCATTCTCCTCCAGGGAAGCCTCCACCATGTGCGTGGCGTACATCATGATGACTTCGGCCTTGGCCTGTTCGCTTGTCCTGATGGACGGGATGATGGAGAACTGCCAGTAAAGCAGCACACCAAGGGCCAGCGCCAGCCCCATCAGGGCCACAGAGGAGGGCAGCAGGATCGTCAGGCGGCTTGCAATCCGGAATCTACTCATAGACGCTGGAGAATTTCAGGACCGTTTTGTTGATCTGCAGGTGCGATTTGGCCAGGGTGTTCTTGTTGAAATAAGGCTCCACCTTGATCTTGATCAGCACGCTGGCGGTTGCGCCGCGCGGGACATCGTCGTCATAGGGGGAGAAAAGGATAATCCCGTTCTCCACGGCGCACCCCAGCGCCTTCTGGAACAGCTGGTCGTTCAGTTTTTCCGTGAGCATCATGGCGGTGTATCCCGCGCATGAAGGCTTGTTGTCCAGCGTGATCTCCACAGGGAACCCGCTTATGTTCGCCAGGCGTTTTTTAAGGTATTTGCCGGCTTTCTCGGCGGTCTCCTTCTTGTCACCGTATAAAAGCAGCAGCTTGACCGCGCCGCCGGGCGAGACCTTTTTCGCCAGTTCCTGGTCCACCGATACGATTCTCGGGAAAACGTCCAAGGAAATCCACAGGCGTTCTTCCTCCACATCCCCGGCATAGGAACTGGCAGCCATGCGGGTGAAAATCATGATTACCCAGAAGGCGGCGAGAAATACTGCTTTTTTCCGCATCGGTTATATTTTTATCAGGAGGGCCGTCCAGGATTGATAATACGCCGCGATGCGCATATAGTTCAATCCGTTGGTGTCAGGGGGGGTGGAAACGGACCCTTGGCGGATGTCAACGTTCATAAAAACATTCGTCATCAAGGCAAAGCCATCCATCATCTGGAACTCTCCGAAACCACACAGACTGCTTTCTTTTCGGATAAGCGGCTTTCCCCCTGGGCCGGCCGGCTGATTTCCGTTATCAGGCCGACAAGTTTTATTATACCAGAATTTGCAAGCAATGAAACCATACTCGCTGAATAAAAAAATATTTTTTCGCCATTTAAGGCCGGTCAGCGCGTTTCCCGCGGCTGTCCGCCTGGAAAAATGGAAAAGCTTTTCAATTCATATCCTTCTCGTCAACCTTCCCGGCCTCGCCGGAGCTTCTTTGCGCAAGCCTGGACTGTGTGAAATGGTAAACGCCGGGCGTGATGGACATGACTATGATCGCCATTATCACCAGGGTGAAGTTGCTCTTGACCACCGGGATATTGCCGAAAAAGTAGCCGCCGAAGACAAACAGCGCCACCCACGAAATGGCCCCTGTCACGTTAAAGGCCAGAAACCTCCCATAGCTCATTTTGCCGATGCCGGCCACGAATGGGGCGAAAGTGCGTATCACAGGCATGAACCTGGCGATGATTATGGTCTTTCCGCCGTGGCGCTCGAAAAAGTCCCGGGTCTTGATGAGGTTTTTGGTGTTTATCACCCATGAATTTTCCTTCTGGAACACTTTCGGGCCGACGTAATATCCCACCCAGTAGTTCACGAAATCCCCCAGGATGGCCGCGATGACAAGAAGCCCCGCCATCATGTAAACGTTGAAATGGCCCAGCGCGGCGAAGGCGCCTATGGCGAAAAGCAGGGAGTCCCCCGGAAGCAACGGGGCCACCACAAGGCCCGTTTCCATGAAGATGATCGTGAAAAAGATCACATAGGTCCAGTTCCCGTATAGATCAATGAGAAAACCTATGTGCTTGTCCAGATGCAAGACAACGTCAACAAGCCACTTTATGTAGTCCATGTGCCGGAAAAGTTCCTTTTAAATAGATGACATATTTTGGTGGGAACCGCCGCGCCAAGGTAATGACCCCCCGGTTTTACAAACCCTCCGGATTGAATTATACTGGCCGCGCTGTGCCGGCGCAATGAATCGCTTTTGGCGCCATTGAACTTCAAACGGGACGCGCAATGAATTTTTCCGCAAACGGCGAAGGGGCAAACTTCCAAAACTCCGTCAAAGTGTTCAGCGTGCCGGTCATCGTGGCCTCCCTCGGCTATTTCGTGGACATATACGACCTGATCCTGTTCAGCATCGTCCGGGTGCCGAGCCTGAAAGAGCTGGGGCTGGACGGGAAGGACCTGCTTAACGAAGGTGTGTTCCTGCTGAATATGCAGATGGGCGGGATGCTCACAGGCGGATTGATCTGGGGTGTGATGGGGGATAAAAGAGGGCGGCTGACCGTCCTTTTCGGCTCCATATTCCTGTATTCGCTGGCCAACCTGGCCAACGGTTTTGTGCATTCGTTGGAAGGCTACGCCGCCTGGCGGTTTATCGCCGGGGTGGGGCTGGCCGGGGAGCTGGGCGCGGGGGTGACGCTGGTGCTCGAGACTCTCCCCAAAGAGACGCGGGGCTACGGCACAATGGTGATAGCCTCGGTGGGTGTGGCTGGGGCGGTGCTGGCCAACTTTGTGGCGAAAAATTTCGACTGGCGCGCCGCGTTCTTCATCGGCGCCGGGCTTGGCATGGCGTTGCTGGTGTTGAGGGTTAGCGTGTACGAATCAGGCATGTTCCGCGCCATGGAGGCCTCCGGCGCCCGCAGGGGGGACTTTTTCAGCCTGTTCACATCGAAGGACCGTTTCTGGCGGTATATGAATTCCATCCTGATCGGCCTGCCGCTATGGTTTGCCGTCGGTGTGCTGATAACATTCGCCCCGGAATTCGCCAAGGCGATGAATATCGCCGGGGACGTGAGCGCCGGGAACGCCGTGATGTACTGTTATATCGGCCTTATATTCGGCGATTTCGCCAGCGGATTCTTGAGCCAGTACATCGGCAGCAGGAAAAAAGTGGTGCTGGCCTTCCAGCTTCTGGCCATGGTGATCATCGGATATTACCTTTCGATGAACGGCCAGTCCGCCAGCCACTTCTATACCGTATGCGTGGTCCTGGGATTCGCCATAGGGTACTGGGCGGTTTTCATCACGGTGGCGGCGGAGCAGTTCGGGTCCAACCTGCGGGCCACGGTGGCCTCCACCGTCCCGAATTTCATCCGTGGGACGGTGATTCCCATCACGTTCTCCTTCAAACTGCTCAAAGACATCGTGGGGATAACCGGGGCGGCCGCCATTGTGGGATGTGTGTGCGTGGCCTTGTCGCTGGCAGCCTTGTGGAGGCTGGAAGAGACTTACCACAAAGACCTGAACTTCATAGAGATCGATTAAAAACTTAAACGCCGTGTTATGACCGATGACGAGCGCCTTTACCGGATAGCCCTTAACGCCGTGCCTTTCATCGGGCCGATGATATATCACAGGCTTGTGGCGGCGTTCGGATCCGCCGGGGATGTGTTCCGCGCCCAACCTGATTCTTTGAAGGGGGTTGAAGGGGTCTACGAGAATCTGGCCCGCAAGATAGTCCAGGCAAATCCTTTGAAGACCGCCGCAAGGGAGGTGGAACTCGCCCAGAAAACCGGAGTCACCATAGTTTTGCTCGGCGAGGAGTGTTATCCCGTCCCGCTAAGGAACGCCTATTCGCCCCCTCCCGTTCTATATATAAAGGGGAAATGGGAGGAGGCGGACACCGTGTCCATCGCGGTGGTGGGCACAAGGCGCCCCACGGCCTATGGCAAGCTGATGGCCGAGCGGCTGGTGGAAGGATTGACGAAGGCCGGGCTGACGGTGGTGTCCGGCCTGGCGCGGGGGGTGGACGCCATAGCGCACCGCGCCGCCATCGCGGCGGGTGGGAGGACTGTGGCCGCCCTCGGCTGCGGCGTGAACATCATCTATCCGCCGGAGCACAGGGAGCTGCAGGAATCCATTTGCGGCCACGGCGCCGTGGTCAGCCAGTTCCCTTTCGCCGCCGCGCCGGACAAAATGAATTTCCCGATGCGAAACAGGATCATATCCGGCCTTTCGCTGGGGACGCTTGTGATAGAGGCGGCGGAAAAAAGCGGGGCGCTGATCACCGCCTACGCGGCAATTGACGACAACCGAGACGTGTTCGCGCTCCCCGGCCCGGTCAACTCCCAGAACAGCGCCGGGACCAACAAACTCATCAAGCGCGGCCACGCAAAGCTTGTGCAGGGAGTGGAGGACATCCTCGATGAACTGCCGGATTACGTCCGCTCGGCGATGGCAAGCCGCCAGGCGAGTCTGCCGCTTGAAACGGAGGAAAAAATCGAAGGGGAGGAGCTCATGGTGATTGAAGCGATGGGCCCGGAGGCGCTGCATATCGATATCATAAGCCAGATGTGCGGTTTGCCATCGAATATGGTATCTGCTATACTCCTGACCCTTGAACTCAAAGGCAAGGTAAAACAGATGCCCGGCAAGTTGTTCATAGCCGGTTAAACAGGTTGGATTGTCCTACGATGGGTAAAGGTCTTGTTGTGGTGGAGTCGCCGGCGAAGGCGACGACTCTGAAAAGATATCTGGGCAAGGACATGGACGTTCTGGCGTCCATGGGGCATATAAAGAACCTTCCCAAGTCCAAGCTCGGGGTGGACATAGAGAACGGCTACAAGCCCGAATTCGTGACCATCAAGGGGAAGGCGAAGGTTTTAAAGGAACTCAAGGACGCCGCAAAGCGCGTTGACACCATATACCTGGCGCCCGACCCGGACCGGGAAGGGGAGGCCATCGCCGCCCATCTGGCCGACGAGATCGGCGGCAAAGGCAAGAAGATATACCGCGTCCTGTTCAACGAAATAACCAAGAAGGCGGTGCAGGCCGCGATAAACAATCCCGGCGAAATAGACACCGACAAGGTGAACGCCCAGATGGCCCGGCGCATACTCGACAGGCTTGTGGGCTACAAGATATCGCCGCTGCTTTGGGAGAAAGTCCGCAAGGGGCTATCGGCCGGCAGGGTGCAGTCCGTGGCGCTGCGGATAATCGTGGAGAGGGAAAATGAGATAAAGGCCTTCGTCGCCAAGGAATACTGGACGATAGAAGGCTCCGCCCAGAGCAAGACGCCGCCGCCGTTCGAGGTGAAGCTCGCCCAGTACAAGGGTGAGAAGATAGAGATTGATAACGGCGAGCGCGCCGAGGAGGCCGTCAACGCCATCCGGGCCGCGGCGCTTGTCATCTCCAAAGTCGAAAAGAAAGAGCGCAGGCGCAATCCGTTCGCCCCGTTCATAACTTCCACGCTGCAGCAGGACGCCAGCAAAAAGCTCCGGTACAACGCGAAACGGACCATGTCCGTGGCGCAGAAGCTTTATGAAGGGATGAACATCGGGGACGAAGGCCCGACTGGTCTGATAACGTACATGAGGACGGACTCCACCCGGATTTCGGAAGAGGCCGTGGCCGAGGCGCGCAAGTTCGTGCTGCGGGAGTATGGGCAGGACTATCTGCCGGCCCAGCCGAACATTTACCGCACCAGCAAGTCCGCCCAGGACGCGCACGAGGCCATCCGCCCCACTTCGGTGGAGCGCACGCCCGAGTCGGTGAAAAAATTCCTGGGCAAGGAAGACCTGGCCCTGTACGAGCTTATATGGAAACGGTTCGTCGCCTGCCAGATGGCCCAGGCGGTGTTCGACGTCACCGGGGTGGACATCACCGCCGGAGATTACACCCTGCGCGCCACAGGCTCGATCATGAAATTCGCCGGGTTCCTGAAAGTTTACGAGGAGACCCGCGAACAGACTAACGGCGAAGCGGTGGACGACCAGGACAAGCGGCTTCCGGCGGACCTGGCGGAGGGTCAGACGGTGAACCTGGCCGATATAAAACCGCTCCAGCATTTCACCCAACCGCCGCCGCGATACACTGAAGCTTCGCTCATCCGCGAGTTGGAGGAGAAGGGGATCGGACGGCCCTCCACATACGCCGGGATAGTCAGCGTGATCCAGGAGCGCGAATATTGCTCCATCGAGGACCGCAAGCTCGTCCCGGCGGAGCTGGGGATGCTCGTCTCCGGGCTTCTTGTGGAAAATTTCCCGGACATACTCAACGTGGAATTCACCGCGCAGATGGAAGGGGAATTAGACCAGGTGGAGGAGGGGAAGAAACGGTGGACGTCGGCGCTCGACGATTTTTACCGCCCCTTCGAGGCGGACCTGGAAAAGGCCAAAAAGAACATGCGCAACGTGAAGGCGGAGGCGGAGAAGACCGACCACGTCTGCGACAAGTGCGGAAAGCCGATGGTGATAAAGTTCGGCAGGTTCGGAAGGTTTCTGGCCTGTTCGGGCTATCCGGAATGCAAGAACACCATGAAGCTGGACAAGGACGGCTCCGCCGTGGCAAAGCCCGAGGCCCCGCCAGACGAGCCGACGGACCTGAAGTGTGAAAAATGCGGGTCCCCCATGGTGATAAAGACCGGAAGGTTCGGCCGCTACATAGCGTGCGCGCGCTACCCGGAGTGCAAGACCACAAAGCAGATCGGCATCGGCGTGAAATGCCCGCGCGAAGGTTGCGGCGGGGAGCTTGTCCGCAAGCGCACGAAGACCGGCAAGAATTTCTACGGCTGCGGCAACTATCCGAAGTGCGACTTTGCCACATGGGACGAGCCTGTGGCGGAAAAATGCCCGGACTGTGGCCATCCGTTCCTGGTGAAAAAGATACTCAAATCAGGCGAATTCCTAAAATGCCCGAATAAGGAATGCGGCTTCAAGAAAGATATGGAGCCCCAGACCGCCTAGCGGCTGTTATCGGAGGCGGGCTGGCCGGCTCCGAGGCGGCGTGGGTCCTGGCCCGCGCATTGGGGGATCGCGGCCGGGTGGACCTTTTCGAGATGCGCCCGGGCAGGATGACCCCGGCCCATTCCACAGCATCGCTGGCGGAGCTTGTATGCTCCAACTCCCTCAAGTCCGAATTGCTATCCACCCCTGCGGGGCTTCTCAAGGCCGACCTGCTTAAACTCGGTTCACCGCTTATGGCCCAAGCCCTGAAATGCCGCGTCCCGGCGGGAAGGGCGCTGGCGGTGGACAGGATCAAGCTTGGCGAGACGGTGACGCAGTCCATCGGCGCGCAACCGGGTATCCGTTTGATACGCGAAGAGGCCGCGGACATTCCGGAAGGATACGATACTGTGATAATCGCCACCGGCCCGCTCACCTCCGGCGCGATGGCGGAAAAACTCAAAGGGCTCATCGGCCAGGAGAGCCTTTACTTCTACGATGCGATAGCGCCGATTGTGGAGACCGGCTCCATAGACATGTCCATCGCGTTCACACAGGACAGGTATGGGGATGATGAAAGCGGCGATTACCTGAACCTGCCGATGGAACGGGACGAATACGAAACGTTCGTCGCCCGGTTACTTTCGGCGCAGACCGTGGCGTTGCGGGAGTTTGAGAAAAAATATTATTTCGAAGGGTGCCTGCCCGTAGAGGAGATCGCCAGCCGTGGGCGCGATGCGCTGGCGTTCGGGCCGCTAAAGCCGGTGGGATTGCGCGACCCTCGCACGGGAAACCGCCCATACGCCGCCGTCCAGCTTCGCAAGGAGAACGAGGCGGGAGACGCCATGAACATGGTCGGGTTCCAGACCAAGCTGACTTATCCGGAGCAGGAAAGGGTTTTTAGGACAATACCCGGCATGGCCAACGCAAGATTCCTGCGGCACGGATCGCTCCACCGCAACACATACATCAATTCACCGCGGACGCTCAACGCGGACATGTCGTTGAAAAGCGCTCCGGGGATTTTTCTCGCCGGGCAGATCACGGGGGTGGAAGGGTATGTGGAGTCCATCGCCATGGGGCACATGGCGGCGCTGTCCGCCGCCGCCCGGCTTTTGGGGCGGCCATTCACGCCGCCGCCGCCCGCCACCACGTTAGGCGCGCTTCTCGGCCACATAACAGATCCGGCCCGGGCGGAAACATTCCAGCCGGCCAACATGAACTTCTCCCTGTTCCCGCCGATAGATGATGAGGGGAAAGGGCGCAAGCTGCGCCGCGCCATGATACTGGAACGGGCGGGGAAGGAGATGGAGGAGTGGATGGCGGGCCGTGAAGACGTTGACTGATGATATCAATAGTGATACCATTTGTTTATGGCGAGGATAGCGGGCATATTGCATGAAATGCGGAATAACCCCGCCGGTGTCCGTTACAAAACATTGTGCATGGTATGCGATTTTTATTTTGGCAAGCCCCGGAATTCTGGCGGCAGCCACAGGATTTATAAGACCCCGTGGATTGGCGACCCAAGGGTGAATGTCCAAAACGACAACGGCCGCGCAAAGGTGTATCAGGTGCGGCAGGTGTTAAAAGCCGTCGGGCGTTTGGAGATGGAGCGGAATGAAGGTTAAAGACCCTTACACATACCGAATATCGTGGTCTGCGGAGGACCGTGAATATGTGGGGCTTTGTGTCGAGTTCCCGTCGCTAAGCTGGCTTGCCAAAACGCAGGAGGCGGCGCTTGCGGGAGTCCGCGAACTGGTCAAAAAAGTGGTGGGCGACATGGCCCGTTCCGGCGAACAAATCCCGGAGCCAATCTCGACAAAGTCCTATAGCGGCAAATTTATCGTGCGCGTGCCGCCGGAGGTGCACAGGCAGCTTGCGATGGAGGCCATGGAAGAAGGAGTGAGCCTGAACAGGCTTGTCAGCGCCAAACTTGCGCACAACTAATTCAGAACTATTGCAATAAATGGGAGATGTGCAAATGTGTTTTTCATTTCTATTTCCTCATCGCCCGGTCCATCTCCCGCTGCGCGTCGCGGCTCTTGATGTCCTCCCGCTTGTCATAAAGCTTTTTCCCCTTGCCCACGCCAAGCTCGATTTTTACGAGCCCTTTCTTGAAATAAAGTTTCAGCGGCACAAGGGCCAGCCCTTTTTCGGCGGTGGACTCGGTCAGCTTTTTTATCTGGCGATGGTGCAACAGCAGCTTGCGGTTCCTCATCGGGTCGTAATCGGCCACGAAAGTGTTGCGGCTTTCATAGGGCGTTATGTGCATCCCCATAAGCCACACCTCACCTTTGTGCACCCGGGCGAAGGCGTCCTTCATCTGAACCTTGCCGCCCCGGATGGACTTCACCTCGGCGCCGGTGAGGGCGACCCCCGCCTCCAGCGACTCCAGGATGTGATAGTTGTGGCGGGCGTTCCTGTTCTGGATGGATGGAAGGGGCCTGCCCTCCCTTTTTCCGCCGCCGGACGGCTTTCCGTGTTTACCGCCAGCCATGGCGCCTCATTCCTTTTCGCGAAGGCCCGTCTTGCCGAAGCGCGATTGCAGCTCGGCCAGAACGTCGTCCACCGGGATGTCCTTTTGCGCCAGCGCCACGATGGAGTGGAACCACATGTCCGCCGTCTCGTAAACGATCTGACCCCGGTCCCCGGTCTTGTGCGCCAATATGGTCTCCACCGCCTCCTCGCCAACCTTTTCGAGTATCTTGTCCTCCCCCTTGGCGTAGAGGCTTGCCACATAGGAGCTTTTCGGGTCGGCTTTCTTTCGCTCCACCGCCACGGCGTAGATTTGCTTTATGATGTCGTCATTCATGGCTTTCCACAAGACGCACAGGCGTCCCCCTTTCATGCAGATAGCGTTTGGCCTCGCCTATTGTGTATTCGCGGAAATGGAATATGGACGCCGCCAGCACAGCGTCAGCCCCCCCCTCGTTCAGCCCTTCGTACATGTGCTCGAGCGTCCCCACGCCGCCGGAGGCGATCACAGGTATCGTCACGGCGCGGCTTACCGCTCCGGTCAACCCGATGTCATACCCTTGTTTCGTCCCGTCGGCGTCCATGGAGGTGAGCAATATTTCGCCCGCCCCGAGGTTTTCCATTTTTACGGCCCATTCCACCGCGTCGTGCCCCGTGGGGGTCCTGCCGCCATGGATGAACACTTCCCAGCCTTCGGCCCCCTGCCTTCGTTTGGCGTCTATCGCCACCACGATGCACTGGCTTCCGAACTTTTGCGCGGCGTCGCGCACGAACTCCGGGTTTTTCACCGCGGCCGTGTTTATGGCCACCTTGTCCGCCCCGGCGCGCAGAAGGCTGTGTATGTCGTCCAGTGTCCGCACTCCCCCGCCCACGGTGAGGGGCATGAACACCTGTTCGGCGGCGCCTGCCACAACGTCCAGGATGATGTCACGTTTTTCATGGGATGCGGTGATGTCCAGGAAAGTTAGCTCGTCGGCCCCCTGCTCGTCGTACATCCGGGCGATTTCCACAGGGTCGCCCGCGTCCCGCAGGTTCAAAAACTTCACCCCTTTCACCACACGTCCTTCTGTGACGTCCAGACAAGGGATTATTCTTTTCTTTAGCGTCATGGCGCCTCCTTCCGGCAAATGGCGATGGCCTCTGTAAGGTCGAGGGTCTCCTCGTAGATCGCCTTGCCTATGATCATCGCCGAAACGCCGAATTTCTCCAGCTTTTTGATGGAATGAACGTCTTCGATGGTGGTCACGCCGCCGGACGCGGTGACCGGGATGTCCACCGCGGAAGCGAAGATTTTCAGCCCCTCGAGGTTTGGCCCTTCCAGCATGCCGTCGCGCGAGATGTCCGTGTATATGATGCCGGACACACCCATGGCCGCGAACCGTTCGGCCAGGGCCACGGGGTCCGCGTCCACCGTCTCCAGCCACCCTTTAGTGGCAGGCTTCCCGTTTTTCACGTCTATGCCCACAAGGATGCGGTCGGGATGCGCGTCGGCCGCGGCCAACGCCAGGTCCGGATTCTCTATGGCCGCCGTCCCCAGGATCACCTGCGATACTCCAAGGTCAAGATACTCGGTTACAGCCTGTACGGAACGTATGCCGCCACCTATTTCCACCGGAATCCCCGCCGCGTCCACAATGGCCCTGATGGCCGCCTTGTTCACTGGTTTGCCAGCCTTGGCTCCGTCCAGGTCCACAAGGTGAAGTCCCTCGGCCCCCATGTCCGCCCATTTGAGCGCAAATTCCGCCGGGTTGTCTGAATACACCTTCTTCTTGCGGAAATCGCCCTTCGTCAGGCGCACAACCTTGCCGTCCATAAGGTCGATGGCTGGCAGTATCCTCATGTCACACTCCAAATTGGTCAATCGCATATGATAAGGCAATGCGGCTTGATAAATCCAGCGTGGAGCGTGCGCCGGATCAGCCCGGAGTCATCCCGCCATTGCCGCGGTGAATGCCTCCGCCATTTTGATGTCTTCCGGCGAAGTGATCTTGATGTTCATCTCGCTCCCCTCGACTGTCCACACGGCAGCGCCGATGCGTTCGGCCAGGGTGGACTCGTCCGGCGCGGTGAATCCATCGCGGGCCGCCGCCTCCACCGCTTTTTGAAAAACTTCCCGTCCGAAAGCCTGCGGCGTCTGTATGCGCACCGCCCCTTCGCGCTCCATGGCCCCGGCGATTACGCCACCAACAGTCTTTTTCAACGTGTCCTTCACAAATATGGCCGCCACGGCCGCGCCGCGCCCGGCCGCCATCGCCACCGTGCGTTCGATTATTTCGCCTGTCACGAATGGCCGCACTCCGTCGTGGGTCATGATGATTTGCGCGTCATGCGACACTGCGGCGAATCCCCGGATCACCGACTCCTGCCGTGTCGCTCCCCCTTCCACCACAGCGCTGACCTTGGAAATGCCGTGCCGGGCGATGATTTCGTTTTTGACGAATTCGATTTCCCCGGCCGGAGCCACGACTATTATTTCATCAATTGCGGGAGAGGCGCACAGCTCCGAGAGTGTCCATGCAAGCACAGGCCTTCCGCGAAGGCTCATGAACTGTTTTTTCACATCCCCCCCCATCCGTATCCCGGATCCGGCCGATGGGACGATTACGGCTGTCTTTGGCCCCTTGGTCAAAACTTTATCCTCCGTTTCGGCCGCGTGTCCTCCCCGGCCTTTGCGATAATCTTTTCCAGGTCCCAGTCCAGCGCAAGCCGCGCGAGTTCGCCGCTTTTCATCCGGTACACTAGCCGCCGGTTCTCCAGTCCGTATTCGAAAAGCTCCTTGGTCACCGCCACGTCCCCCTCGCAGTATTCGGCCACCTGCTCGTGTTTCCCCTCCGCCCACCATTTGAGCGACTGCAGCCCGTCCGCCGTCTTCCCCTTGCCAAGCGTGGCGGTGGCCAGATGGTCCAGGCTCAGGCGGAAACCGAGCCTTGTGTGAACGTCCAGCAATATATCAAACGACTTCACCTCGCGGGCAAGCTCAATGTCCGTGTACGCGGCAAGTACCCCGTAATCGAATTTCACATGGTTAAATCCCACCACCAGGTCGGCGGACAAAAGTTTTTCCACCAACGCGGCGGCGTCCTTTTCCCAATACCGGATATTGCGTTTCTCGCGGGAGTCGTACACCACCGCCACCGCCAGCCGCATCTTGTCCAGCTTGTCCCATCCACCAACATCCCCGGCGCTTTTCTGCGTTTCGATGTCAAAGAACAGTATCCGCCGTTCCGGGGCCGGGTCGTAATATGTGATCCCGGGGGCGGCCTGTTCCACTTTGGCGGCGGGTTCGATCCCGGGAGCAGGTTCCGCCGTCTCTTCTTTCACAGTCTTTTTCACTCCGGTAAAGTACGATAAAAGTATCCGGGCCGCCTTCTTGTCCAGCGGCTTGTTGCCGGAGCCGCATTTGGGCGAATGGATGCACGAGGGGCACCCTTCTTCGCAGGGGCATTCTTTGAGCAGTTTGTACGCCGCCTCCCACAGCCCCTCCACTTTGCCGTATCCCGCCTCGCAAAGCCCCACTCCGCCCGGATATCCATCGTAGAAGAACACGGCGCTCTTGCCAAGGGCCGGATACATCGGATAGGAGATGCCGCCTATATCGTCCCTGTCGCACAGGGCGAAAAGGGGGAAAAGGGATATGGCGGCGTGTTCGAAGGCGTGGATGCCTCCCATGAATCCCAGTTGCCTGCGTTCCACGTCCATTCGCGCCTGCTCGCCGATCTCGATCCAGAACCCGACGGTCTCAAACTCCGTCACCGGCATGTCCAGGTCAACAACGCCCAGGGACTCCTGTCCGAATATGGAGCGTTTCTCATAGCCTGTCACCTGTTCTTTCACCTTCAGCCGGCCCAGGCATATCTTAAAGCCGTTCACTTCTTTGGAATCGAGGACCTTTAATATATCGGTCTCTTTTTCGGAGCGCGGCCGGGTGTAATATCGCTCCTCCATCGGGGCCACATGGACGGCCCGTTTTTGCAGGTCCAGCTTTGTGACGATATATTGCCGCCCCATGTGAAGGTAAACGGATCCCTCATGCCCCTCGGTGAACACCCGCGACCCTCCGAGGCTGCCGATGATCTTTTCACCCCCCTCGGCGAATATTGTGAAACTGCCGCCGACGGAGCGGATATCCACGTCGCGATGCGGATTTTTGCGGGGGCAAAGCCACTTGCCCGATTCCATGGACATGGCGATGAGCCGGTCTTTCTCCATTTGCGCGAACAGCGCGGCCCGTTTCCCAGGTTCGAAATACGGGTCATCGGAGCCGATTGGAAGCTCCATTGCTGCGCACGGGATGTGGCCTCTCAAGATATACTCGTTGTCCGGGTCTATCACCGCCGCCTCGAAGCCCCGGCGGAAAAAGTCCTCTGGATTCCTGACAAAATGCTGGTCGAGCGCGTCCTGCTGGGCCACAAGCAGTATCAGGAACTCGTTTGCCCCGCGCCCCACACGCCCGCCGCGCTGCCATGTGTTTATGATAGTGCCGGGATAGCCGACGAGCACGCATACGTCCAGCCCGCCGATGTCCACCCCCATCTCCAAAGCGGAAGTGGTTATCACGCCGTCCATCTTGCCGGAAAACAGGTCTTCCTCTATCTTTCGCCGTTCGGCGGGGAGGAATCCGGCGCGGTAATTGCCGATCCTGCCGGCAAGGAGCGGATCGGCCTGTATGGTCCATGTGTATATAAGCTCGGTGATCTTGCGGGCCTTTGTGAACGCGATAGTCTTCAAACCGGAGTTTACCGATGCGCGAACCAGCTTCGAAGCGTCGGTGTACGGGCTCCCCTCCGTGTTGTAGAAAACAAAATGCCCGCCGGGGCGGGGCGCGCCGGACTTGTCCACCACGGCAAAATCCCGCCCGGTGAGGGTTTTGGCGAACGCTCCGGGATTGTTTATCGTGGCCGAAGAGAGAATGAACCTCGGTGAAGCGCCATAGCTTGCGGCGATGCGTAGGAGCCTGCGGAACACCTGGGCCACATGGCCCCCGAAAACCCCCCTGTAAGTGTGCGCCTCGTCCACAATCACATATTTGAGCTTTTTGAAAAACTCCTCCCACTTGCCATGGTATGGGAGGATTGAAAGATGGAGCATGTCCGGATTGGTGAAGATCGCCCTGGGCATGAGCGACATGATTTTGCGCCGCACATGGGGCCGCACGTCCCCGTCGAACACTTCGGCTGGGGAAAGGCCGGGCAACCCCTCCACCGTGCCGTTAAAGGAGTTAATCTGGTCGCGCGCCAGCGCCTTTAACGGGAAAAGGAACAACGCCGTGGACTCATTGCCCGTCAAAAGCTCATGGATCACCGGCGCCGCGTAGCATAACGTTTTGCCCGATGCGGTGGGGGTGGAGACGATGACGTCCTTGCCATCGAGCGCCGCTTCGATGGCCTGCGCCTGGTGGGAGTACACATTCTCAAGCCCGCGTGAAACAAGCCTTTCGCGAAGTTTTGGGTGGAGCCTGTCCGGCAACGCGGCCATGTTCGCGGCGACAGGGGGGATGTGGCGGTGATGGACGATGTTCGCGCCGATGTCCCGGCGGTTTTTAAGCTCTTCTATGAAAGAGGAAACCGGAATCGCCATTTCATACGCGTGCCGAGCGGTTGCGCAGGACGTGGTCGGCTATCACAAGGCACATCATCGCCTCGGCCACGGGCACGGCGCGGGGGACGACGCATGGGTCGTGCCGCCCTTCCACGCTCACAACGGTGTTATCGCCCCCAGCTGTCACGGTCATCTGCTCTTTTAATATGGACGGGGTCGGTTTGACGGCGATGCGCGCCACGATGGCGTTTCCGTTTGTGATACCCCCGTCGATTCCTCCGCTGTTGTTGGTGAGGAACATCTGTTCGCCATCCACCATCCGCATCTGGTCGTTGTTCTGCGAGCCGCGCAGCGACGCCGCGGAGAAGCCAAGGCCCACTTCCACCCCCTTCACGGCGTTTATGGACATGAGCGCACGGGCCAGGTCCGCGTCGAACCTGTCGAACACAGGCTCGCCAAGCCCGGCGGGGACCCCAGTGGCCACAACCTGTATGATACCGCCCACAGAATCGCCATCCTTGCGCGCGGAAAGTATCTGCTCGATCATTTCATCGGCCGCATCCGGGTCGGCGCAACGCACCTCATTGCTCTCGATGGCGGCGCGGTCGAACTTTTTTGCGTTGACGCCGTTTATCATCGTCGTGTGGGCGCAAACGTCTATTCCCATCGTGGATAGGAACGCCCGGGCGATGGCCCCTCCGGCCACGCGGCAGGCGGTCTCCCTCGCGGAGGACCTTCCACCCCCGCGATGGTCCCGCAAACCGTATTTGGCGGTGTATGTGAAATCGGCGTGGCCGGGGCGGAAAATGTTTTTTATGGCGTCATAGGCGGAGGAGTCCGCGTCCTTGTTTTCGATCAAAACGCTTATGGGCGCGCCGGTGGTCTTCCCGTCGAACACGCCGGAGAGTATTTTGCATTTGTCCGGCTCGCCGCGCTTTGTGGTGACCTTGCCCAGGCCTGGCCGCCGCCTGTCCAACTGCGCCTGTATGATTTCTTCGCTTAAGGCAAGCCCCGCCGGGCATCCGTCCACAACGGCTCCGATGGCCGGGCCGTGGGATTCCCCCCAGGTGGTAAGCCGGAACTGGACGCCGATAGTGTTCCCCGCCATTGTCAGCTTGCCATGGAAACGGCGCCGCCGCCGGTCTTGTTTTTTAGCGCCGCCACAATTTCATTCACAACACCGTCAATCGGACGGTCTGTGTTGTCCACCGTGATCTCCGCGTGCCGCCGGTAAACAGGTGTGCGATCTTCGTAATATTTCTCGAATGAGTTGCGTGGGTCCGTTGGGTCGAAAAACGCCGGTATGCCGTTTTTCATTATTCTGCTGAAAAGGGTCTCTTTCTCCACAGAAAGATGGACCATTATCCCCTTTTTAAGGACCGCGCCGGACTCTTCCATGTTCATCAACGTCCCCCCGCCCAAGGATATCACCGCATAAGAGGACTCGAAAGCCTCCCGCACCGCTTCCATCTCCAGTTTCTTGAAATATTCCGCGCCGTATTTTTTATATATCTCGCGGCAGTTTAGCGGCTCGTCCTTTAATATCTCGTGGAGCCCTTCGATTATGGCGTCTGTATCGCTGTATTCAAGCCCCAGTTTTGCCGCCAGCGCGCGGCCGACAACAGTCTTCCCGCTCCCCTTAAAGCCGATGAGGATCACAGGTCCGGGGATTTTCATTTTACCGCCGCGATGTTTGATAAACGTGGCCGGGCCGTCATATTTCCACAAGTCCGCCCTGGTAATTGTAGCATCTATAAATGGAAAATTCCCTTATCAATTCGCCATCCCGCTCTATGCGCACCACCCCTGCCGGCTCCACCCGCTCAAATCCACCGCGTATTTTGTCCAGTTCTATCCGTTCCGTCTCCTCCAGGTACACCGCGTTGCGCCCGATCAGCTTTTCCACGGGGCCAAGATAGCCAAACCGCCCCTTGCCGGTCATCATGAACGCTTCCGGCCTGCCGGGGGTGTAATATGCCATCAGGCTTGATATCTGGTAGCGCTGGGTGAGCACAAAGGCGCCCTCGCCCAGCGTGGACAATTCTTTGGCGGCTTGGTTCCCCAATACGCTCCAGCCGTAAATCCTCCTGCTTAATTCCCGTTTCTGCGGCATGGGGAGCGCCGGATCCACGATCTGAGCATGTATGTACACAGTGAACACCGCCATCAACACAAGCGCCGCCGCGTAACCTTTTTCCACCAGCCGCCCCTTTCGGATCTGCGCGAAACTCCCGGCGTACCGTTGGACGAAGCCGGGCGCCGCCGTCAACGCCGCCAGGTACGCCACCACCGCCCAGTTTCCCTCCATCCGGGCCTTAAAGCTGTTTACGGTGAAAAACAGGAGCAGCGGCAGCGTCATGAACGATATGTAAAGGAAGTCGTCCCGTTTTTCGCGCAGCCCCATCTTCGCCATTCCCACGCCGGTCCACAGCGCCAGAAAAAATCCGGCCACCCCGAAAAGCCCCACCTGCCCGCCCCAGAATTCCGCGAAATTCATCCATGCCGGCGCGCCGGCTTCCGAGAATCCGTGGGAAAACTGGAAGCGGAACGAAGTCCAATCGTGGGTGTGGTTCCAGTAAATCACCGGAGAGAAGATGATTATGGAAAGCGCGAAGGCCATGTATGGCTCCCGCCGGAACAGCCAGTGCCGGTTCTCCGCCGAATACAGGATGAACAGGAAAAGCGCCGGGGCGAAAAGGGCGGCGGTGTATTTAGAAAGAAGCGCCAGCCCGTAGAAAAAACCGGTGGCGTACCAGTGGCGCGGCTCCTGGGTGTCTATGAGCTTGTGTCCGTAATAGACCGACCCGAGCCAGAAGAACATAAGCGGGCTGTCCGGGGTGATTATGACAGCGCCGACGGACGTTATGGGGACAATGTTAATCAGAAGCGCAGCGCCGAGCCCCGCCCGTTTGTCGTTGAAAATCCCGCGGGCCGTTTCATAAGCGAACCACGTAGCCCCGGATGCGAGCAGCGCCGCCGCCAGCCGCACGAACCTTTCCGAATCGGCCAGCGATGTGAAAACGGCGATAAGCCATGCCACCATCGGTGGATGGTCGTAATAGCCCATTTGCGGATGGAGCGACCACAGCCAGTAATACGGCTCGTCCAGCGACAGCTCGAACAGCCCGGAATACCAGACCCTGAATATGGTGAGCGCGAGGAGGGATACGAGAAAACCGGCCCGGCCCACGTTTAGAACGCCGGCCAGAGAAAATAAAGCCCCGGCGGCGGGAAAAGGCGGTTGAACGATATCGCGCTGTCGTAATCTTCGTCCATGCCGTCCCCCATCAGACGGCGCAGCAATCCCTTGTCCTTTTCATCCTCAACCGTCTCGGGCTTGCCTTCGATCCCGCCGAGCCTGGCGGCCAGGGCGAGCGCGTCCTCAAAATCGCCTATCTGGTCCACAAGTTTCACCTTGTGCGCCTGGCGGCCGGTGTATATCCTGCCGTCGGCAAGCTTTCGCACTTCGTCCACAGGCATTTTGCGCCCAGCGGCCACGTCTTCCACGAACTGCTCGTAGGTGTCGTCCACCACCCCCTGGATAAGCTCCTGGTCCTCGCTTGTGAAGGGGCGGTGCGGAGAGCCAACGTCCTTGAACTTGCCGCTCTTGACCACAGTGGCGCCAAGCCCGATCTTTTTCATCAGCTCATGGGTGGACGAGAACATTATTATCACGCCGATGGATCCTGTTATCGTGCCGGGATTGGCCACTATCTTCGAGCACGGCGCCGCGGCGTAATACCCGCCGGAGGCGGCAAGCGCCCCCATGGAGGCCACCACCGGCTTTTTGGCCATGGCGCGCCTCACTGCTGAGTGAATCTCCTGGGATGGCGCCACAACGCCACCGGGACTGTTGATTTTGAGCACGATGGCCCGGACGGAATTGTCCTCGGACCACTTGTCCAACTGGCGGTTCACCTCGCGGCTGTCAATTATCACTCCGCCAAGGCGCACCACCGCGACCTTGTCCCGCGAGAAAGCCGTCACCTTCGCCGGAGACGATCCCTTCCCGCCGGAGAGCATTTTAACGGAGGCGAAGAACAGCCCCCCCATCACCAAAAAAAACAGGACCACCGCAAGGGCCGCGCTGCGATTCCTTCCGGATGGTCCCATTCTCTAACTCCCGTTACGAATATGTTCTGGCCGGGAACGTTTCTTCAGGATCAAGCCTGCTGGCCTTCACCCTCCTCCATTCCATCGGCGGAGTCGTCAACGTTCTGGTCATCGGCGTCACCGCCGGCGGCCGCCTCTTCCATCGCCTTAAGCTCCCTTTCCACTTCCTCCGGGGAAAGCCCTTCGAGGAACGCCTTGATGGAAAGGCCGATCTTGCGGTTGGGCGCGTCCACCTTTATCACCTTGGCGGTGACGTCCTGGCCCACCTTCACCGCCTTGCGGGGATTGGCCACCCGGTTGGTGGAAAGCTGTGAAACGTGGATGAGCCCCTCTATGCCGCTTTCGATCTCGGCGAACGCCCCGAAGTTGGTGACCTTCGTGATCACACCCTTCACCTCGGCGCCCACGGGGAACTTGCCTTCCACGGAACCCCACGGATCCTGCTCAAGCTGCTTTAGCCCCAGCGAAAGCCTCTCGTTCTCCCTGTCCACCGAAAGCACCATGCAGCGGACCTTGTCCCGCTTCTTGAGTATCTCGGAGGGATGCTTTATCTTCTGCGTCCAGCTCATATCGGAAATGTGGATCAGACCGTCCACCCCTTCCTCAAGCTCCACGAACGCCCCGAAGTCCGCCAGATTCCGTATCCGTCCCTCCACGCTGGAGCCCACCGGATATTTCTCGTCTATCGTGTCCCAGGGATTGGCCTCGATCTGCTTCATGCCAAGCGAGATGCGTTTCTTCTCCCTGTCTATGGAAAGAACAACGGCCTCCACCTGGTCGCCGATGTTCACCACTTTCGCCGGGTGGCGGATGTGCTTGTTCCATGTCATCTCGGAGATGTGGACGAGCCCTTCGATGCCTTCTTCCAGCTCGATGAAGGCGCCGTAGTCCGCTATGGACACCACCCTGCCGCTCACGCGGGAAGTGGGCTTGTATTTGTCCTCCGCCTTCATCCACGGATCCGCGGTCATCTGCTTTAAGCCAAGCGAAACGCGCTCCGTGGTCTTGTCGAACTTTAGCACCATCACCTTCACGCTGTCGCCGATGGAGAACACCTCGGAAGGATGGTTCACCCGGCCCCAGGACATGTCCGTGATGTGGAGCAGGCCGTCTATGCCGCCCAAATCTATGAAAGCGCCGTAATCGGTGATGTTCTTCACTATGCCTTCCACCACCTTGCCCTCCTCCAGCTGGCCCAAAGCGGCTTCCTTGGAGATCTTGCGCTCTTCTTCGAGCATCACGCGGCGGGAAAGAACTATGTTCCCCCGCTTTTTGTTCATCTTTATGATCTTGAACTTGTATTTCTCGCCGATGAGCCTGTCCAGGTTCTTTATCGGGCGAAGGTCGATCTGCGAGCCGGGCAGGAACGCCTTGAGCCCGATGTCCACCGTCAAGCCGCCTTTTATCTTGGAGGTGACAATGCCTTCCACCACCCCGTCCGCGTCGTACACCTTGGCCATCTCGTCCCAAACCCGGATCTTGTTGGCCTTGTCCTTGGACAGGATAAGCCTCCCCTCGTGGTCCTCCACGCTTTCAAGCAGGGCCTCCACCGTGTCGCCAAGCTTTAGCGACGCGGCCTGGGCGCCGAACTCATGGAGCGGGATCACCCCCTCGCTCTTGAGCCCCGCGTCGATCACCACAAAAGAGTCGGTCTTGTTGATGATCACGCCATGGACCACTTCCCCTTCCTTGTAAGAGCCCATGGTGCTCTCCAGAAGGGCGTTGAACTCCTCCTCGGTCATCCGGTCCGTGTCGGCGGAGCCCAGGGCGGCGTCCGCCACGGCGGCGTCCGCGTAGTCGTCGGCGTTGATACGGCTGTGTGATTTTGCTTTCGCTGTCATAAAAAAATGAAAATGTCCTTCCTCACGTTATTTTCACGGCCCCATACGGGAACGCGTCAGGCATGGCCACCAAGCCTGAAAAGGATAATTTGTAACATTTTTTGCAAAACTTCGTCAATACTCAAATGGCTGGTGTCGATTTCCATGGCGTCCGCCGCCTTTGCCAAGGGGGCCTCCGCCCGGCCGGAGTCTATGGCGTCCCGCTCCCTTAAGTTGGCCAGCACTTCGCCGTGGTTTAGCCTGTGCCCCTGTGTTTCCATCTCTTTAAGGCGCCGGTACGCGCGCACCCTGTCATCGGCGACAAGGAAAAACTTGAAATCCGCGTCCGGGAAAACATTCGTCCCGATGTCGCGCCCCTCCATCACAATCCGCCCATGGCGCCCCATTTCACGCTGGAGCGCCACCATTTTGTCACGCACTGGCTTTTGGGCGGCCACTATCGAAACGGAGGCGTTCACGTCCGGCCGGCGGATGCGTTCGGAAAAATCCGCGCCGTCCACAAAGGTTTTCTGGACGGCTCCATCGCGATGGAAAGTGATTTTGATTGATTCGGCGATCCGGCCCACAGCGTATTCATCTTTCGGGTCAACCCCAGAGTCCAGCGCCTTTGCGGTGACCGAGCGGTACATGGCGCCAGTGTCTATGTACACCCCGCCGATTTTTTCCGCCAGCAGCTTGGCCAGGGTTGATTTTCCGGACCCCGCCGGCCCGTCAATTGCCGCCACAAGGCGGGAGGGGAGGGGAGTATTATCGGCGGTCATCAGGAATGCATGTCGCGAAGGTTGGATATGATGAAATGTACGGGCACGGCGCGCCGTGCCCTATAATTATGGATACAGATTTTTTATCCAGTATCATGACATCCATGTTTCCGGATATTTGTTTTCCACACCCTGATATTCAGGGTTTTCTCTGTCCAAATGCCAGTTTGCGGAGTTGTCCATAATATACTGGCGGATTTTGTTCAGGGATTTATTATTTCTGATGATGTGCTCATAATAGTTGCGATGCCAGACAACGTATTCAGGCGATTTCAGCATTTCCCGTGCACGCCTGGTAACAGCCGATTTGAAAGACCTGACAATTGTCGGGATTGAATTACCAGTGGGCCTGCCGAAACTTTCTTCTGTACGGGCACGGCGCGCCGTGCCCTTGCAACGATCTTCAATAAACAATATCCCGTGAAAATGATTCGGCATCACAACAAACGTGTCCAACTTTACGTTTTTCCTGATATGCGCAGTCTTGAGCCATTCATCTTTTACAATTCCGCCGATTGGGCTTAATCCCATCTCGTTGTTTAGGATTTCCCCAAACAGCCGCATTCCATAAAACGAACAAATTGTTATGAAATAGTTGCCCGGTGTCGAGTAATCAAATTCTTTCAACCGGATTGATTTGCGGTTGGGTGCGTTATTCTCATCCATAGGGCGATTATTATGAGGGCACGGCGCGCCGTGCCCGTACAATTCATCTAAGAACTTTCTCCAGTGAATGTATTTCTTTCTTATGTTCTCTGACAATATCGAGCAATATCCGGTTTATATCACCATCAAGAGGAACTTTGCCTTTAACGCGGTTGCCTTTTGTATGGTGAATATTCAGGAGCAACGTTTCAATGTCCTTTAAATACTTGACATGCTTGATTCTGAAAATGACGAATTCATTCCATTTATTGGCGTGCCGATCTTTTAAATGATGATTTATTCTGGTTCGAAGGTTATTGGTCAGCCCAACATAATAAAGGGCGTCATTGTTATATAACGCATAAATTCCAGCATATCCTTGCATGATTTCGTTAAGTTTCGATTTAAAAACCGGGTTCTCAAGGATTTTAAAAGGCAGCTTTTTTGTCATTCCTTTAATAAGAGCGCCCTTGCGGCTTTTGCCCACCCTTTTCTCTTTATTTACTTCTTTCCGCCTATTTCGTCCCGCACTGTTCTTGAGATGATTTTTGTACCAGCCAATATTCCCCGCCTTGGTTTTCCCCCCGAATATTTTCCTGCACAGCGCGGCGAGTTCTTTGTTACTTCCATCCCAACCTGATTTCAATTGGCAGATGACAAATTCTCCAACACCCTTATCGAAATCAAGACCATGCTCACGTTTAAGATGCCTTAAATGGACAAGGACAAGTCCTCTTGGCAATGAAGTGGACTGGCTGATTGTATCAACATCATTGATGCCGTTTAAAATGCACGCATCAATTATTCCACCCTGTGTGGCAACGCCATGGTTGAATACATTGCGCTCGCTCATTATTTCCTGTTAACGTAAAAACCTGGTTTATTACTATACACGCTTTCCTTCCATCCCCTTTCTCACCCCAGCTATCTTATCCAGCCGTTTCTCTAAACTATCAAAATCGCCGCCAGCAATCATTTGTTTCAACTCCCCAAGGCTCTTCTCATACTTCCCCACCGCTTCCAAAATCATCTCCCGGTTCATCGAAAATATGTCGCGCCACATGGCAGGGTGGGAAGCGGCGATCCTCGTGGTGTCGCGGAACCCCCCCGCCACGAACCGGCGGATGGCGCCCTCCTTGTCCGCGCCATCGAGCGTGTCCACCAGCGCATAGGCCGCCAAGTGCGGCAGATGGCTAATCAATGCAAGGGCCTCGTCGTGATCTTCCGGCGTCATTTCCACCACGATGGAGCCCACGCTCTCCCACATCTTCCGCACCTTTAAAAGCGCCTCCGGATCGGTGTTTTGAGTGGGTGTAAGTACCGTGTACCTGTTTTTGTATAAAGTGGAAAACGCCGCGTCCGGCCCGGATTTTTCCGTCCCGGCGATTGGGTGGCCTCCAACAAACCTTACATGCTTTGGAAGTTTCTCGTCCAGTTCGCGAACGATGGCGCCTTTGACGGATCCGCCGTCGGTGATAATGCATCCGTCGGGAAGATGCGGGGCCACAGACAGGCATAACGGGATGATGGATTCCACCGGCGCGGCGGCGAAAAAAAGATCGGCCCCTTTTACCGCTTCATTATGATCCTGGCTCGCCTCGTCTATGATTTTTAGTGCCAGCGCCTTGCCCAGCGTCTCCCTGCTTCTGCCAAGGCCAACGACGGTCTTGAAAATCCCCGCATCTTTTCCGGCCAGCGCCAGCGATCCGCCGATAAGCCCAACGCCTGCCATGACGGCCCGGTTGAAAAGGTGAGCCAAAGTAAGCTCCTACGCTTTCGCGTTGGGATACGATCCCAGCGATTTGAAGAACGTCGTCTGCCCCTTCATCTTTGAAAGGGTCCATTTCACGTCAGCGTCGTCCATATGGCCGTCGAAATCTATGAAGAAAACATATTCCCATCCGGCCAGTTTGCGCGGGCGCGACTGTATCTTGGAGAGGTTTATCTTTTTCGCGGCGAAAGGTTTCAGGATTTTGTTGAGCGCGCCCACCGAGTCCTTTATCGAAAACACTATGGATGTCTTGTCGGTTCCGCTGCGTGGCGCCTTGTCCAGCGAAATGACGAAAAACCGCGTCTGGTTCCCCGGCATGTCCTCTAACTTCTCCGCCAGGACGTCCAGGCCGTATATCGCCGCCGCCTCAACCGAGCCGATGGCCGCGCCGTTCTTGTCCTTCTTGGCCTTTACCGCCGCTTCGGACGATGACGCGGTCTCTATCACCTTCACTTTAGGCAGGTTCATCGCCACCCACTTGCGGCACTGGGCCAGCGGCATGTAGTGCGTGTAAAGGGTCTTGACCGCCCGCATATCCCCGGCGGGCGAAAGCAGGTTGTGATGCACGTCCAGGTACAATTCTCCGAAAATGTTCACCTGGCTTTCTATCAGAAGCTCCATAGTCTGGCCGATTGCGCCCTCAATGGTGTTCTCAATGGGGACGACCCCGAAATCACAGGTGCTTTTCTCCACGTTTTTGAAAACGGAGTCGATCCCCGGCTCCAGCGAATAGGACGAAGAGGAGCCGAAAAGCCTTATCGCCGCCAGATGGCTGAACGTGCCGGCAGGGCCCAGGCAGGCCACCTTTATCTCTTTTTCCACCGAGCGGGTCGCCGAGAAAATCTCGCGGAACACCCCGCGCAGCGCCTCCGGCGAAAGGGGGCCGCCATTTAGCTGGCCCACCCTTTTGAGTATTTCATTTTCCCTGGCGGGGATGAACACAGGCGATCCCGATTTTTTCTTTATCGCCGCGATCTTTTGGGCCAGTGACGCCCGCTTGTTTAGCAGACCGACGAGCTTTTCGTCTATCGCGTCGATTTCCTTGCGGATTCCGGAGATGTCTTTCATGCTACGCCCATGTTGTTACATCGCGCATCGTAAACCAATTCGGGGTAAAGGTTCAACCTAAGTTCACTCCGCTCCGGGCACCTTGTTCATGGCCTTCACCGGCGCCCCTTCAGGCGGGGTGAAGGTGAATATGGAGGGATCGGGGCTGGCGGAGCGGTCCTCTTTTGAGAAGGTTATCCTGTTCTTGTTGCCCACATAGTCCACCATCAGCAGTTCAACGATGTCAAAGCTTGTGGCGTCCACTGTCAGAAGCATCGCCTTCACTCCCGGCTGGGGTGTTTTGGGGACGAGCTTGAGCCGGACAACGTCGTTCATCTTGTCCATTTTCCCCTGGGGCGCCACGGAGGTCTCGAAAAGCTCCCGCATGGTCTGTTTGCCGGCCAGGAAAAGCGCGGGCGATTTTTCGCTTAAAAAACCCTCGATTTTTTCGTAATAGGCCACGTTCTCTTCCGGATCGTAAAACCACAGCTTCTCACCGTCGGCCACGAGGATACGTCCTTTCGGAGAGTCATATTTCCACAGCATACGGGCAGGCTTAAGCATGGACATCTTTCCCTTGTGGACCGATGTCTTGCCAAAACCCTTGCTTTCAAACTCCTGGGTGAATCTGGCGGTCATCCCAAGGGTGTCGTCGAAAGATTTCTGGATTTTGCCGATTATCCCCGCCGTTTTTTCGCTGTCTGCGGCGGCGGATGGTTGAGATATAAATATTATGGCCACCAGCGTTGATAAGAGTGGGAATAGGCTAATTCCGCGCAAGCGTGCCATGGGGCCGGATTTCATCTCGCCCCTGAGGCCGTCCGGCCAGCCATACGGGGCGGCACGAGCCCATCGGCGATCATCTGGATGGCCTTCGGATAAAGTTTGTGTTCCTGTTCGAGTATCCTTGCCGAGAGCGTCTCCAACGTGTCCCCCGCCAGCACTTCCACCGCCG
This sequence comes from Nitrospinota bacterium, assembly GCA_016235255.1. Classification (NCBI taxonomy): domain Bacteria; kingdom Pseudomonadati; phylum Nitrospinota; species Nitrospinota bacterium. The sequence goes on from JACRLM010000063.1 coordinate 42,547, forward strand.
CCTGGGCGATGATCGGCCCGGTGTCCACCCCCTCGTCCACGAAATGCACCGTGCAGCCGGTGATCTTCACCCCGTGGTCGAACGCCTGTTTTTGCGCGTCCAGCCCCGGGAAAGAGGGGAGCAGCGCCGGATGTATGTTGATCACCCTGCCCGGAAAGCGGGTGAGGAACGCAGGAGAGATGATGCGCATGAAACCGGCCAGGCAAACAAGCTGCGCCCCGCTTTGCTCCACAGCGCCCGCCAACGCGGAGTCGAAAGCCTCCCTGGACGCAAAACCCCTGCGTTCTATTACAACGGACGGAATGCCGCTTAGTTTTGCCCTTTCGAGCGCGTAAGCTTCGGGATTGTCGGTAAGCACCAGCGTCATTTGCGCGTTGATGGCCCCCTCCTCGCACGCGTTGATTATCGCCTGGAGGTTGGAGCCTCTTCCCGACGCCAGCGCCGCCAGTTTAAGCGGGGGCTTTTGAGGGCTATCTGCCGCCATCCGCCGCAACCGCTTCTTCCATCCGCTCGCGTATTTTCTGGATGATCGCCACGTTCTGGGAGTGGCCGCTCTTTCTGGCGGTGAACTTGCCGCGGATAGGCCGCCCCAGCAGGTACAGGTCTCCTATCAGGTCGAGTATCTTGTGCCGCGCCGGCTCGTTTGGGAACCTAAGCGGGGTGTTCACGATCTTCTCGTCGTCTATCAGGATGAAGTTGGAAAGTTTGCCCCCTCCGGCCAGCCCCGCCTCTTCCAGCTTTTTGATGTCCCGGACGAATCCGAAGGTGCGGGCCGGGGCGATGGTCTCTTTGTAATGCGCGCCGGACTCATAGACGTATCTGTGTTCCTGCCGTCCGATGGGCTGGGGATAGTCCAGGAAATAGTCCACCTCGAACACCGGCGCAGGCTCCACGCGCAGGTATGGCCCCTCTTCGGGGTCGCCAACGCTCACCTCGCCTGTGATCACGATTTCGTCCACATACCCTTCCTGCTCCTCCACGCCGCTGTCTTCGATAAGCTGGCAGAAATCTATGGCCGAACCGTCCATGATGGGGGCCTCGTCGCCGATCTTTATGAGCAGGTTGGTTATCCTGTAGCTGTGCAGGGCGGACATTATGTGCTCTATCGTCTTGATCGTCACAAGCCCGTTGGAAAGGGTCGTGGCGTATTCCGTGGAGCGCACATTTTCCAGGAGCGCGGGGACGCGAAGCCCCGTGCTTATGTCCCCGAACACGATCCCGGAGTTGGGCGGCAGAGGCGAAAGTATCATCCCGGTCTTGATCCCGGAATGAAGCCCGTGGCCGCATAGCACCACGGAGTTTTTCAAGGTTCTTTGGCGCGACAGGCCGGACTTGCGCCCTTCCGCGGAGCCGCCGGACAAGATGTTCCCCCCCGAAGGGTGATGGGATCCGGCGCCATCGGCGTTCTGTGAGGGCATCAGAAGTTGCTTGCGGCCCAGCGTCTCCCCTTCGCACAAGGCGGCCGCCTGCTCCACAATGCCTTTAAGCTCCTTGATATTGCCGGAAAGAGGCATGGACAAAATCTCGTTCATCGCCTCTTTGTCCACACCTTCTATGTTCTTGCCGTATTCGTCGCAATATTCCTCCACGAACCGCTCGACAAAGGCGGGTATGTCCTCCCTCCTGCCGCGCAACGGCCAAAGCCTTATCACGGCGCCGCCGAGAACGGAGAGCAGCTCTTCCCATGGCTTGCCGCCCCCCTTTAGCTCCTCGAAACTTTTTTCCGACGAAGCGATGAACACCGGCGCTTCCCCGTCCCCGGCCTGCATGTTCTCGATGACCTGGAGAAGCCCCGCTGCCATTTCAGGGCTCAGTTTGTCTATCTTGTTGAAGAAAAGCGACCCGCCCTCGGCCGCACCGGACCATGCCGAGTCCTTGTCATGCCCCCCGGCTTCCGCCAGGTCCTCTTCCGTCAGGGAGTCACAGGCTATTTCAACGAAAGGCTTGTCCCTGCGCGAAGACAGGTTATGTATCATCCTTGCGGCGAATTTCTTTCCCAACCCCGCCTCGCCGCATATAATCACCCCTCCCGGCCGTTGCGAAGCTTCCCTGATTAGCCTTCTGGCCTCTCTGGCCGCCCTGGACGATCCGATGAACCTTCCTTCGAACAGGCCGGCGTTGGAAAAAAGCTGCGCCCCGCCGTTCCTTCTCCGGCTCCTGCGGCTTCTCAGGGCTTTGCCCACGGTGCGAAGCATCGAATCCAGCGAAAATGGTTTTTCGATAAAATCGAAGGCGCCGATCTTTGTGGCCTTCACGGCGGTCTCGATGGCGCCATGCCCGCTCATCATCACCACTTCCGTGTCGGCGTCTATGTTCTTGAGTATCTTCAGGGTCTGCAGGCCGTCGAGCCCCGGCATCCAGATGTCCAGCAGCACAAGGTCCGGCGTGACGGACTGTATCATGCGCAGCGCCGTCTCCCCGTCCGCGGCGCACTCCACGTCATACCCCTCGTCCGTGAGGATGTCCTTTATGGCGCCCCTGATGTTTTCCTCGTCGTCAACGACGACTATGCGTCCTTTTTTCATATCCAGTGATTTTATCACCCTTCGTTGGGTAACTCGATAGTAAACACGGCGCCGGACGGCTTGTTGGGGGAGGCCTTGATTGTCCCGCCGTGGTCCTCCACCACCCGGCTGGCTATGGCCAGCCCAAGCCCGGCGCCCTTGGGCTTGGTGGAATAATACGGGGTGAATATCTTTTCCAGGTTGTCCCCATCTATCCCCCTGCCCGTGTCCGACACTTCCACCATCACCCGCTCCCCGGCCACGTTCATCCTGGTGAGTATTTTGACCGCGCCTTCGCCGTTTATGGCGTCCATGGCGTTTTCCACGAGGTTTATGAAGACGCGGCGCATCTGTTCCGGGTCCATGCGCACAAGCTGGATGGACGGGTCCAGTTCTGTCTTGACGGCCACGCCGGGGCGGGTGTCCCTGTAAAGCTTCACCACGTCCAGGATGATGTCGTTTAGCATGGCCGGCTCGGGCCGCAGCTCGAACACTTTCATGTCCGCCTTCCTCGGGCTTGGCCCGGCGGCGTCCGTCATCTTGGCCATGGCCGAGAATTTTTCCACCAATCTCTTAAGCTCGTCCACTTCCTGGATGATCGAATTGGTGGCGTCGTCGAACACTTTTGGGAAATCCTCCGCCTTCTGCTGGAACTTGCGGCGCAGCCTCTGCGCGTTCAACTGGATGGGGGTGAGCGGATTTTTTATCTCGTGGGCCACGATCCTGGCCATCTCCCTCCACGCCATGGCCCTCTGGGCCGCGATCAGGTGGGTAAGGTCGTCGAACACTATCACGGCGCCGATGTACCTGCCGTCCTGGTCCTTTAGCATGGAAATACTCAGCTTGAGCGTCTTTCGCGCCCCGTTGAGCGACGCTTCCAGCTCGCTTTCAAGGGTGCGCCCGCCCGTCTGCCCCATGTTCCGGATCATCCTGCGCACAGGCTCATGGAGCGATTCGTCGAACACCTTGCGGTACGGCTTGCCCAGCGCCTTATCCGGGCTCACGCCGAACATGGAGGCGGCGTATGCGTTAATGGTGGTGACGGAGCCCCCCTTGTCAATGGACACCACCCCGCCCCCCACGTTCTCGAGCACAGCCTCTATGTACTCCCCCCGGTGGTGAAGCTCGATGTTGGACTGCACAAGGTTCCTGTTGGCCTCTTCAAGCTGAGCCTTGGAGCCTTTCAGGTCCTTCGTCATTTTGTTGAACGAGTCGATAAGCTGCCCCACCTCGTCGTTTTTTACCTTGGCGTCTATCCGAACGTCCAGGTTCCCTCCCGCCACCGCCTCGGCCGCCTCCGAAAGGGCCTTTAGCGGCACAGTGATCCCACGGGCCAGGTAAAACCCTATCCAGATAGACGAGAAGATGATCACCAACGCCACCAGCGCCAGCGTCATCTGGTAGGATATCTTGATTATCTCTTTCTTGATTTTAAGCTGCTTGTAGTCCTCAAAGGCGTTGCTGATGGACTGCGCCCGGTCCAAAAGCCCGCGGGACACCTCCTTGCCAACCAGCACCACCCCCTTCACCTGCGCCGGCGAAAGTTCGTCGGGCACCGGCGCCATGGAGATGATCATGTTCCGCCCCACCTTGTCGTCCACCGCAGTAACTTTTTCTCCCAAGGCCAGCTTCGCCAGCAATTCGGTCTTCTCCCCGAGGGAGAAGGAGGCTTCCGATCCCGGTTTTAGCGCCTCGGCGGCAAGCTGGAAATTGCCGTCGTAAATCTGGATCATCTCCACGTTATATTCGCGCAGCTTCTGCCGCAAAAGCCGGTTGAGGTTTTTTAACGAGGTCTCGTTCATCAGCCCCCGCATGTCCAGCAGGCTGGCCATGTATTCGGCGTTGGCGGTGGTGGCGTTCTCCGCGTCGCTGTAAAGGCTTTCGGCCACCTGGAGCGACTCGTGGAGCGTTTTTTCAATCTTTGTGTTCAGCCACTTGTCCACTGTGTCGCCGATAAGTTCCGAGGCCACGGTGAACATCAGCGCCGCCGGCACAAGCGTCATCGCAAGGAAAAGGATCACAAGCTTGGTCTGGAACTTAGACCCCGCTATCTTCCACCTGCGCTCCATGTATAGCTTTATCAGGTTCCTGAACACAAGCAACACCATGACCACCAGCAGGATCACGTTGAGGTTGAGGACGAGCGCCACCGCGATGTCGTTGGAAATCGGCGTGTCCACCGAAGAGTCCCTCAGAAGGATCGCAAAGATCGTGAGCAGGACGAACAGGGCGGTAAAGCCTATTATCACGAAGCGGGTGTTCTTTTTGCGGCGGGCCACGTTGTCCGCCGGGGAGAGGTGGTCGTATTTCACCGGCGCCACCATCCATTTGAACAGGCCTATGACCTTCCTTAACCAGGACATCGGATAAATCCTTTTTGGCCCGCCGGCATGCTGATAAATGACATATCTGGACATTATACAACCTTGCGGCCTCCGATGGGCCGTCTGGACGCGGGAATGGAGGCCAACTGTGGGAGCCACGGGCCTCGCGCCAGTCACACAACAATTGCGCAAGTCATAACCAGAACGGGAGAGATAAAAGAGAAATGTGTATTTTATTGACACTAACCGCCAGAACTGCTTATTATTTAATTCATTTGGAATTATTTGTTTTCTATTCACTACCGTTCCGGCTGGGGGCTGTGTAAATGATACAGGCTATCAGGCAGACTGGTGTCCGGCGTTTGCTTGTTTGTTTTTCCATTCTTGCCCTGGCGCCAATCATAATTCAAGCATGCAGTTCCTCCGGTGGCGGTTCTTCTTCTTCGGCCAGCGATTCTTCGGGAGAATCATCAAGCGGATCAACTTCGCCGGGCAGCTCGACTTCGGGAGGTTCCACTTCGGGTGGAACGGCGGAGCCAACGCCAGACTACACATCCAACACCATGGAGATGGTGGCCGCCACAGCCGCAAATTATGAGAACCATTATTGCGAGGTCACTATTGAATGGACTTTGCCGCCGGACTGGGCTCAGCAGGGGAATGAGACCGAAAGCTTTATCATTTATTATGGCGAAGGGTGGGCGATGTATCCCTCCACTACGGTCAACAATGTATGGCGCGGCGCGACGGTATATACCGTGATTAATTTGACGCCTAGCGTGGAATATTGCTTCAGGATATCACAATACAAGCCACAGACCGGGGAGTCCCATCCCAGCAACCCGGTTTGCGCCACCCCGATGCCTAATCCGTCCGGGCCTTGCAACTAGGCCGGACAGGACCGCATCCGCGTCTCTTTCCGTTTTTTCAATGACGCCTAACCGGCGAAATTCTTTATACGTGTTTTCAAGCGACGCCTCCATGTTCAATTCGGGCCTCTGATGAGGTAAAATGAATATTTTGGATTTGTACGGTGATGAATAACGTGGATGGAAACAGCTTCGCTCCCAGGCTTGTGGAGCGTTTTGCGCGTAACTGCGAAGTTTCGCGGGAGAATATCATAGGCGCTCATTGGCGGGAGATTGTGTGCATGAGCTGCGGCGGATGCTGTTTCTCCCCCGTGATCCCCATATCGCGGGAGGATTTCAGCCTGTTTTACGAAAGGCTGGACATCGGGCTTTCGAAGGACCGGTTCGCGCAGATGTTTCTTCAGGATCCAGCCGCCGCAAGCCCCAGCCTGTATATCGACACCGGGCGGCACAAGGGACGGTGCATGTTCCTTTCAAAAAAGGATTGTTTCGAGTGCGGAGTTTGGGACAGGAGGCCGGATGTGTGCCGGGACTTTTTTTGCCGCGAAATAGTGAATTTTGAGAAAAGCCTGGAATCGGGTGAAATCGCCAAAGATGGAAATTTCATGGAAAATGTCCTCCGTTTGAAGGAAAGAGTCGTGGAAATGCTGGACCTGGCGGCGTTTGAAAAGGAAATGATGACATATTCCATGGCTGCGGCCGGCGGGCCGGCGCCGAGCTATTTTGAGAAAAACCGCGAGATTTTTGGAAGAAGGAACGTTTGAAGTGATCAAGCCCCGTAAAGTGTCGTTCGAGACCCTTGGATGCCGGTACAACAGGTTTGAATCGGCGGAAATGGCCTATGAACTGGAGAACGCCGGGTTCGCCGCGGCGGGGGAGGGGGAAACGTCCGACATCGTGGTGATAAACACCTGCTCTGTCACCAGTAAAAGCGCCGCCCGTTGCCGCGCAGCCATACGCCAGGCCCGGGCGCAAAATCCGGGCGCGGTGGTGGTGGTGGCCGGATGCTATTCGCAGACGAACCCGGCCGAGGCCGCAGCCGAGGAGGGGGTGGGGCTTGTGCTGGGCAACGTGGAGAAATTCGAGCTTGCCAACGCTTTGAAGGAAATCGGCGATGGGGGGGCTCCGGCCAAAGTGATGGTCGGCAGCGGGACCCGGCCTGATTACCTGCCGGTGCGTCCGGTCACATCCCTTGAAGGGCGCACGAACGCTTACATAAAGGCCCAGTCCGGCTGCGATGAGGAATGTTCTTTTTGCGTAGTGAGGATCGCCCGGGGCAAAAGCGTCAGCGCACGGCCGGACGACGTTGTGGCGCAGGTGAGGCTTATGGCCGGAAAAGGAGTGCGCGAGGTTGTATTCACCGGTATAAACCTGGGGCAATTCGGCGGCGGAACCGGCCTTTGCGGACTGATTAAAAGGACGCTGGACGAGACATCAACAGAGCGGGTGCGGCTTTCGAGCATCAATCCGCAGCATGTGACGGACGAATTGATCGAGCTGATGGCCAGTTCCCCCAGGATTTGCCGTCACCTTCATATACCGCTGCAAAACGGTTCGGACCGGATCCTTGCTGCCATGCGGCGGCCTTATACATCTGGGATGTACGAGACATTGCTTGGAAAGCTCGCGAAAGCCATTCCTGGCATTGGAATCGGCGCGGATGTGATGGTGGGATTCCCCGGCGAGACCGAAGAGGATTTTAACGCCACATATTCATTGATAGAACGCTCGCCGTTGATGATGCTTCACGTGTTCACATATTCCCCCAGGGAGGGGACGGAAGCTTACAGCATGAAAGGAAGGCCGCCAAAAAAAGAAGCCAAGGCGCGCGCAGCCATGCTCAAAAAACTATCTGGCCAGAAACGGGCCGAGGCCGGGGAAAAACAGGTTGGCGGGACGCTGGACGCGCTCGTGGAGAACACAAGGGACGCGGCGGGAAACCTCAAGGGTTTTTCGGACAATTATTTCCCTGTTACGTTCAAGGGGCCCGACTCGCTGATGAGCGCCATCGTCCCGGTGAAAATAATCTCGGCTGGCGCGGACGGCCTTTCCGGCGCCGTGTAGCATGCCCCCCATCGTCACCCTCACCACCGATTTCGGCCTTTCCGATCCGTTCGTGGGAGTGATGAAAGGGGTGATGCTGTCAATCAACCCTTCCATAACTTTAGTGGACATCACCCACGAGATAAACCCGCAGGACGTGCGCCAGGCGGTGTATGTCATCGGCTCCGCGTTCGAATATTTCCCCAAGGGGACGATACACCTTTGCGTGGTGGATCCCGGCGTCGGCTCCGAGCGTAAAGCAGTCGCGTTCGAGGCGGGGGGGCAATATTTTATTGGGCCGGACAACGGAGTGTTCACCGAGGTCTTGCGCAGGACAAAGGTTTCGGCTTCGCATGAAATAACCAATCCCAGCGTGATTCTTCCAAACCAATCCGCGACATTTCACGGGCGTGATGTGTTCGCCCCGGCGGCGGCGCATCTTGCAAAGGGAACACCGTTGAACTCCTTTGGCCCCCCGGCTGAAAATTTAATGTCCATGGACCTGCCGTGGGAAATGCGCCCCGCGCCGGATCTCGTCGTGGGCGAGGTGATATACATTGACCATTTCGGCAACGCCATAACGAACATCACCCGGTCGCTTGTGGAGCGGGCGGCGCGCGAGATGGACGGCGCGCAGGTCAGGATCGGGTTTGAAAACGGCGCCATTGACGGGGTGCTTTCCAATTACTCCGAAGCGGATGAAGAAATGAGCGCATGCGCCGTGTTCGGAAGCTGGGACACTCTGGAGATATTCGTCAGGAACGGGGACGCGGCGTTCATTCATGGACTGGAAGTGGGGGATGAAGTCCAAATACGTTTCTCTTAGCCTTGCCGCGGCCACGCTGCTTATGGCGCCGTCATGCGCCACAAGGCCGCCGTTTGCGCGGGTGGAACAGGCGCCATCGCTTGTGATGTCCGATCCGCCGGAGTTTCTGCAGGACGATATTGACGCGCCATCTTTCGCCAACGCCGCCGCCGAATCCAAAAAATATCTGGCCGCCAACAATGGCGCATCCATTCGATTTGGATCGCGGACCGTCACATCGGAGGATATAGCCGGGTCCATAGACCGCCTGGCGCAGATCGTCGCTGATGTGAAAGACCCCGCTGCCCGCAAAAAACTTATAGCGGCAGAGTTTGATTTCTATTCGATCAACACCGGCCGCGAAAGAGGGGCGGCGCTGGTCACCGGCTATTACCAGCCGGCCCTTCGCGCAAGCAGGACAAAGACGGATGCTTACAAATACCCGGTTTACCGCCGCCCGGACGATCTGGTGAATGTTGACCTGGGGCTGTTCGACGACCGGCTCAAGGGCAAAAGGATTTCTGGGCGGGTGGAGGTGCAGAGCTTGCTGCCTTACTACGATAGAAGGAACATCGACAGAGAGAACAAACTTGAGGGGAGGGGACTGGAGATAGTGTGGGTGGACGATCCGGTGGCCCTGTTCTTTCTCCATGTGCAAGGTTCGGGGATAGTGGAGCTGGACGGCGGTTCGCGGATATTCGTCAATTTCGCGGCGGGGAACGGAAGGGATTACAAGTCCATCGGCAAAGCGCTTATCGCCGAAGGGGCTATCGGCGAAAATGAAATGTCGCTCCAGGCGATCCGTTCATGGCTTGCGGCCCATACGGATCAGATGGAGCGGATTCTGGATTCCAATCCCAGCTACGTCTTTTTCCGCGAGATGGACGACGGGCCATATGGCTCCACAGGGGCGCGTCTTGTGGCCGGGCGTTCCGCCGCGTTCGATCCGGCGTATTTTCCATCGGGCGCCGTGGCGTATGTGGTATTCGACGCGCCTGTGGTGGCGGACGGCCAGGTGACGGGATGGGAAAAAACAGGCCGCTTCGTATTCAGCCACGACAAGGGAGCCGCCATCAAAGGCCCCGGCAGGATGGATTTGTTCATGGGCGCGGGGCCGGAAGCGGAGGCCGCAGCCGGTGTCATGAAGCAAAAGGGGAGCCTGTTTTTCCCCCTTATGAAGAAGACCGGCGGCCAGTGACCGTTTAGACCGCCACTCCCTCTTTCACCGCCAGATGGGCTATGCAAGACTGCGCCCCGGTGGCGATGGCGGTCTGCAGCGAATATTCCACTTCGCCATTCAAGGCGGTGATGAACGCCTTGAGCCATGCGTTTGTAAGCTTACACATATGGCCTATGTCCACGCTGGTGTATTCCCAGTTCTGGATATGGTTGCACGCGCTGTGCGTGTAATCGAGCTTCGACCTGCCGTTCAAGGCCACCTGCGCACCCGGATCGCACGGCATCCCTTCCAATTGATAGTCGGAGACATACTGGTAGACGGCCTCCAGGCTGTCCGGCTTTATCCCTTTGGCCTTCACTGCGTTCAACGCTTCGGCCCGGGCGTGCTCCTCGGCGGCCTGAAGGACGATGTCGAACTTGCCGCCGGCCAGCTCGACAAGACGCGCCTCGAATACCTGCACCTTGGCGATAAGCCCGGTGAGGAACTGGTGGATCGGGTTGAAGCCCACAAGCTCGTCCAGGTCCTGCCCCGCCAGTTTCTGCCCGTAATCCGCCACGGCTTTTTGAACCTCGCCCGCGTCCACTCCGTTTTTCTCAAGCGCGGCGGCTATGGCCATCGCGCGCGACTCGATGATGGTTATCTTGTTGAACATCCAGTAATGAATTGGGCCCAAAAACGCGCTCATCAGCTTCTCCCGTAAAACATGGTCAATATGCGGTCATTCATCATTTATAGCGCCATAAAGGACTCGCCGCTATAACTTTGGTCATAGGGGCGCCTTAAAATTTATTGAAAACCACACGCCGGGGGATTATACTTGCGTACTTGGTTCTTCAAGTCAAGTCGGGATGTGGCTCAGCCTGGTAGAGCACTCGCTTCGGGAGCGAGGGGTCGGAGGTTCAAATCCTCTCATCCCGACCAAATTTATTTTTTCCCCTCTCCTGTTGAAATTACCTCCCCGGTAAGCGAATCAATTTCGGCGGCTATGGACCGGAGCCGATACCGTGATTCTTCCAGCGCAAGCCGATATTCGAGCGCGGTTCGCGCGCTCGACAACGCCGCCATGAAATCTGTTTTGCCCATACGGTAGGAGACCATCGCGCTGGACACCGCCATCTGAGCTTGGGGCAGAATTGCGGTGGTGTACAACGTTATGGCTTCAAACTCCTTTTCCATGCTCACCACCGCTTTTGACAGGGCCACGCGCGTTTCGTGGACGACGTGGCGTTTTTTCTCGAAGATCTCCCCCAGGCCAGCAAGCGCCCCGGCCACATATTGGTCCTGTTTCTCCGCGTGCCATAGCGGCAGGCTTGCGGCCGCTTTTAGCTGTATCTGGTCCGATCTTTCCGAAGGAGGCCCATCTTCCTGCAGATAACCGGCTGAGAACGAAAAGTTAAGCCCGGATTCCGCCCGTTCTTTTTCCACGGCCCTCCTGGCCTTTTCCACCTCCATCTCCGCCAGACGGATTTTGGGCGAGTTTTTTTCCCCTTTTTCCCATGCCTTGTAAAAATCAGGAGCTTCCGGCGTGACGATCACTCCCTCGGGCAGGGTGAATTCCAGCCTTTCGCTCCGGCCAAGCAGCCTGTTTATGCTTATCCGGGCAAGATCGCGCCGCTCCACCAGCCGGATATTCCTTTCGCGCAACATGCTTTTTTCAAGTTGAGCCTGGATTACGTTGGTCTGGCTTTCCTTGCCGGCCACATAACGGCCGCTTGCCGCAAGCACGACCTGATCGAGTATCAACTCGCTTTGCGACACGGTTTCAATCGCCTTGCCAAGGAAGTAAAACTCGTAAACGCTCTTTTTAAGCTCCGTTAACAGATCTGCGATCATCACCTCTTTCTGGATTTTGCCGATAGCCAGATCGGTCAAGGCCATGTCGCGCATGGCGGATCTTTTCCTTAAGTTGGGGACCCCCTGGGTTATGGTGACAAATCTGCTCCGCGCCCCCAGCCGGTCCAGGTCAAAGCCGGCGGACGCCGGGGACTGTGCGCCGATTTCAGCCACAGGATCATCCCATGCCATCCTCGCCTCTGGAATCGGCTCCAGGGATTCGATCCGTTTGCGTTGGGCGCTAAGGTCAAGATAATTGGATTTAAGCTCCTCGTTGAGCGCGGCCCATCCGTCCTCCGCCTGCGCGACGGATTTTCCGGTGGAAAGCGCTATCAATGAGCAAGCGATGAGCGATGCGGCCGCAGCGGTTCCCCTGAAAATATTCATGGCGCAGTATTCCGGATTTCATTCCATTGTACGCCAAAACGCGGAGGCGGGCAGGCGGCCGGAATTCAAGGCCCCTTCTTGCGCGAAGACGGGGCCTTGAGCAAACAATTACGCTGGAAGCGGATGCGCCCTCAATGGCCCCCCGGCGCGCCCAGCTTGATGACTTTGAGTACGTCGGGATTCTCCTCGCCTCCCGCGGAGAGTATCGCCACCGCTCCTTTGTCTATAGCCCTGAAGATCGCATGGTCAACAATAATATAGTCGGCCTTGGTGTTGATCTTCATCTCCACTATGGCGGAGCCCCCCGGAGGCACCACAGTGGTCTGGATATTCCTGTGGGGTTCCGAACCGATCGCCCCTTCGGGATACACCACGTCGAATATCTCGCCTATCACGTGGAAAGCGGAGGTGAGGTTCGGCCCGCCGTTGCCGACAAACAGCCGGACTGTTTCGCCCACTTTAGTTTCCATTTTGCCGGCGCTTCCAAACGCGTTAAAAAGGATATACTCCGGCTGCTCGGCCAGCGCCTTTTCCTTGGAGAAAGGCTGCAGCCCCTTGTCCCCCCTCTTGCCGGCGGGATAGAAGTCGCCCTGCATCACGTAATATTCCCTGTCCACCTTGGGCAGCCCTTTCTCAGGCTGTACGAGCACCAAGCCGTACATGCCGTTGGCCACATGGGTCGGAATATGCGGCGTGGCGCAATGATAAACGTAAAGTCCCGGGTTTAACGCCTTCCACGCGAATCCTGTCTGTCCTCCGGGAAGAGTCTGGCTCAGCTTTGCGGCTCCCCCCTGCCCGTTTACGGAGTGCAGGTCTATGGAATGGACATTCTTGCTGTCCGCGCTGTTCTTAAGGTGAAACTCCACAGTGTCGCCCACTCTCACCCGGAAGAAAGGCCCAGGCACCGTGCCGCCGAAAGTCCAGAACATGTAGTCCACCGCTTCGCCGGTCAGCGGGTGCTTTAACTGCCCCACTTTCTCCGACATCTCCAGATCCACAATTACTGTGGCGGGTTTGGAGCGGGTGATGGGTGGAGGAACCATCGGCGCGGTGGTCAACACCGCTTGCTCCCCGGCGGCTTGGGCGGCCCATGGGCCTCCGGTCACCGCAAATCCAGTCATAGCAAAAGCGAGAAAAGCTTTCTTCTTCCATCCGCTGATCATGTTAATGTCCCCCTATCAATACAGGTGAAACTGCCGGTTTCCACCATTGCCCGCTTTAAATTACCTGGAAGCGCCGTTTTTCCTCAAAGACCTGATAAAGCTTACCAACTGCCAGCATTCCTCCTGGCTTATCATGTCCCCGAAAGCCATCATGCCCATGTCCGTGCCTTGGGCTATAGACCAGTAAATTTCACCGTCCGTCCTGGCCTCATGCCACCCGTAATTGTCCTGCCCGGTGAAATCCCTGGGCGGAGGGTTGAACGATTCGGCAAGCTGTCCGTCGCCTTTCCCTTCGGCGCCATGGCAGCTTGCGCAGGCGCCTTTTCCCAGGTAAAGCTCCCTGCCTTTGGCGATGACGCCCGCATCTTGCGGCAAAGGATTTGTAAGCGCCTGGGCCTCGCCCATCTTGTCCGCCGGTACGCGCGGAGCGACCACGGCTTCGCGGCTCGGTTTTTCCGCAAACGCGGCTGAGCCGGGCAAAAAGAGTATGGATAAAACGCCGATGAAAAGAAATAAGAAGATGTTGTTGCGTGTCATAATACTCCCCCCATCCATTCATTTGCCGAAGGGGGGGAATGTATCGCCTGGCGGGTTGTTGGATTGGGCCAGGCAAAAACGCCGGGGAAAAAACATGTATAAGCTTTCCCCCTCTTGAAATCAACAGTAGCACGGGGGAAAGGAGAATAAAATGATATAAGTCATAAACGGATTTTAGAGAATAGCAATAAAAATATTACTTAAGCCCGCGCCATCCGCTCCGCCGCATCAATCGTTTGAAACCGCCGGGGCGGCTTTAGTAGAATAATCACATGGAAAACGTTAAGGCCAATGCGTTCGTCTCCGGCCTGGTGCAGGGAGTCTTTTTCCGTGCCACCACATCCGAGGAGGCCAACAGGATCGGCGGGCTTTCCGGCTGGGTGAGGAACCTTCCGGACGGCAGGGTGGAGGTGATGTGCGAGGGGCCCAAGGAGAAGGTGGAGCGGCTTGTCGCCTGGCTTTGGCATGGCCCCCCCATGGCGCGGGTGGACAATGTGGAGGTCAAATGGGGCGACGCCACCGGGGATTATCAGGGATTTTCCGTGGCGTACCGCAGGGGTTTTTGACCGGTTGCGTGGACATCCGTCCATTTTCCCCATCTAATCAATGCAGTTCACCGGCAATAAGTTCCGTTCGCCGAAAGCGTGTTGAGATAATTCCTGCATACTCCTATCTTATAGTTGAAGGGCGGTAAGCCCCCATAAGGAAGCGCCGAAGGCGCGGTTTCGCGGGACATATAAAAATAACCCGGCCGGGGAATGGGGATTTCCTGGAAGCGAAATCAGTCTTCGGCGTTTTTTTATTCTTCCAGTCCCAGCCTGGCCTTAAGCTCCTTGAAATATTTCCTCCCCACCGGAACCGGCTGCGCGCATCCTTCCACCACGGCAGAATACCTGCCGCCCGGCTCGATATGGACGCTTTTCACCGTGGACAGCCGGACAATGGCGCTTCTGTGGACCCGCATAAAATCCGCCGGGAGCCGCTTTTCAAGGAAGTCCATCCGCCTGGAGCATAGTTTTACGCCTCCCGCGCGCATGACAAGCTCGCTGTAATCCCCCGCGCTCCTTATCATCAGCACCCCCTCCACCGGCACAGGCGTGATCCCCCCGCGCTCTTTAACGAGTATCGTTGCGATGGCGGGGCTTTTGTCCGGCGATGGCTCCGGTACGCGGGACACCGCCAGCGCCAGCCGCTCCTGGGAAAACGGCTTCACAAGATAGTCCCTCGCCCCAAGCTCGAAAGCCTCCAGGGCGTGTTCCGGATAGGCGGTGGTGATGATGGTCTCGAAAGGTTCGGACAAAAATTCCTTTAAAAGCGCAAGTCCCGATTCCCCCATGATATTAAGGTCGAGGAACAGGATGTCCAGCCCTTTTGAAAGCCGTTCCCGCGCTTGCCCGATGGACGCCGCTCTGTCCAGCGACTGGATGTTCAAACCATCCACGCGCCGGAGCATCTTCTCAAGCTGGCGCGCCGCCGCCGGCTCGTCTTCCACGATCACTATCCTCATGCCTTCTCCCAGGGGATTTCTATGACCGCCTCGTAATGGCCGTCGTCCTTCCTGCCATGGCTGAATTGAAAGCCGGTCCCGTACGCAAGTTCAAGCCGGGAGCGCACATAGCGTCCCCCGGCGCCGCCGGTCTCATCTCCCGCCTCGGGAGGGGAACCGTCGTCATTGACGGTGAACTTTATCCTGTCCACCGCCTCCATCGTCACGCGCACTTCGCCGCTCTTTTTTCCGGCAAAGCCGTGCTTGAAGGAGTTTTCCACCAGCGTGAAAAGGATCAGCGGCGGCATGCGTATGGCCACGTCCCGCATGCCGTCAATCCGCAAGGTGAAGTCCCCCTCGAACCGCTGGTTCATCACCGCCACATAGTCCTCTATTATGTCCATCTCCTCCTTGACGGTGATCCTTTCCATTGACGAGTAGGTGATGACCCTGCGCAAAAGCGACGTGAGGTTTAGCAGCATGTTCTCGGCGGTCTTCGGGGAGTCCTCGATATAGGCCCGCACGGCGTTGAGGCTGTTGAGCAGGAAATGGGGCTGGATAAGGTTTTTCAGGGTCTGTGTCTCCAGCCACAGGGCGCGCTGGCGCTGGTCCGCCGCTTCCAGGGCGGCGCCGATCAGCCGCTCGTAGAACACTATCCCCCCGGCGAAAAGGAAAGCCCTCCCCATGGACACGCCGAGGATATACGGCGCGATGGCAGAATAATCAAAGGCCGGCCCGATCATGGAAAGCTCCGAAATCCTCATGGGCGCGTCCACTAAAAGCGCGGCGGGGATCCACAAAAGGAGCAGATGCTTGACCAGGGGCCATTTCCACCTGTCCGGCCCCCACCATCGCAGGCTGGAAAGGAACCGGGTGAGCCCATAGCAGATAAAGCCGATCATCACCGCCCCCACAGCCACCTGGAAGGAAAGGCGCAGTATCCCCACTTCGGCGCCGGGGAAAAAAAGGAACTGCACCAGATGCGGCGCCAGCCCCACAATACAGACCGTGAGGGGAAGGGCTGCCAGGTAAAACTGCCTGTCCCGGGACTCCACGGGGCGCCTGGCCCATTTTATTAGATAAGTCTGTTCGCCGTTCATCGAGCGGGACCGTGGCGCAATCCAGCCGCTTTGGAGATGAACCGCAACTCTTTTCTCATGCCGTTTTGTTGGTTATGGACAGCTTTATTAATTATACTAGCTTTGTTTGTCTGTCCGGCGTCCCACTTGAATATTGCTTGGAATCCAATGGCAACAGGCCCGATTAAAATAGTCAACTGCCTCACATGGGGCGTGGAGGCCGGAAACGGCATCGCCCGGATGGACTCGATCCTTTACCGCTTTCTGGACAAGTCCCGTTTCCAGATGGTGATGGCCGTGCCCGCCGGGATCAATCCGGACCAGATGTCCTGCGATCCGTCCATCCCCTACGTTTACACCGGCGAAGAAGACAGGTTTGGCGAGCTTGTGAAAATATTCTCCGGGGCGGACATAGTGCAATATTCCGGGGGATTCCAGCCGCTTGTGGCGGAAGCGGCTGCGGCCGCGCGTGTCCCGGCGCTAATAGAAGTGATGCACCATCTGGACGTGGGGCAGATTGACGACGGCATAGACGCCACCGTTTGCGCGTCACAGGCCGTGCGGCGCATGCAGCCGTTCCCGGAGCGGTGCGCCGTCATCCGCAACGGGATAGACATCGCCGCGTTTCCGTACCGTCCCAAGCCCGCTGACGGGAAGATCGTCATATTGCAGGCGTCCAACCGGATCAAGCCCACGTACAACCTCGACGAACTGGCGGACGGCATACTGCCGCTCGATCCGCGCATAGAGCTTTGGATCGCAGGGCCGGGGCAGACAGGCCGTTCCACCGACCGCGTGAAATTCCTTGGGCTTGTGTCCGGCATGGCCGGGCTTTACGCCCAGGCCGACATGCTCGTGCTGCTTTCAAAAGTGGAGGCGTTCGGCCTTGTGGTGGCCGAGGCGATGGCAAGCGGCGTGATCCCCGTGGCATGGAACAAGGATGGCCCGGCGGAGATCATAAGCGGCGGGGTGGACGGATTCCTTGTTCCGCCGGACGACAGGAAGGGCGTGACGGAGGCCATCCGGCGCGCGGTGGGCATCCGTGGAACTGCGGATTGGGATAAGTTGCGCCGCGCCGCCCGGGAAAAAATCGAGAGGGAGTTTTCCGCCGAAAGGTACGCGGCCGGATACGGGGAGCTTTACGAAAAGATTGCGGAGAAAAAAGGGAGACGCAAAACACCTGGACCGCAGACCGCCCCCGCGCCCCCGGAGGCGGACGTGGCCGACGCCATCTTCCATTACCGGAAAGGGGAGTGGGACATGGTTGAAAAGTCGCTGGAAAAGCTGGCGGCGCGGCAATCACCCTTGACAAAGCCCGCCGTGGCCCAGGCCGCCGACCGCCTCGCCCGCCATGCCATTATCGAAGGGAAGCCCCAAGCAGCCAACGCTATCTACCAAAAACTATTCTCATCCGGCTTTAGGGACGCCGAATGGATGGGGATATGGTTTAAGGTCTGTCCGAAGGACAGTCTTAACTTGTTCCCGCTGGACGATTTTATAGACACAGGGGGAGCGCCGCCGGAGGTTTACATGCTCTCCGCCGAAAGGGCGCTGGACAAGGGAAACGCTTCCGATGCGTTAAGGACATTGGAAAAAGGGGCGGGCCGTTATCCGGATTCCGCGGAAATCGTGGATACTCTCGCGCTGCTCAAGGCCAGGATGGAGGGGAAATGACAGCCGGGCGGCCTAGAATTTTTTGTTTCCTTCCACCGGCAGCTTGATTATAAAGGCGGTCCCTTCGCCTTCCTCGCTTTGAACGGTGATCTCGCCCCCGTGCTGCTTGATGATCTCGTAGCAGATATAAAGCCCCAACCCGGTGCCGACTCCCACCGGTTTGGTGGTGAAGAACGGATCGAATATCCTTGTCAGCTTCGCGTCCGATATGCCGCCGCCGTTGTCGTAAAAAGTGAGGATCAAATAGTCGGGAGTCCTTCCCCCTTCCGTCTCGTCCCCCTCGATCACCGTGGCGGAAACGTCTATCAGACCCTGGTAATTGTTGTCCCCGGATGACCGCATCTTTATCATCTTGTCGTTGATCGCGTCGGAGGCGTTGATCAGCAGGTTGACGAACACCTGCTCCAGCTTGGAAAAATGCCCCTTTATCTCCCTTATATTAAGGTAGTTCTCGCTGATCTGGACGTTCTTGCGAAGCTTGGCGCGCACAAGGTTGATGGCCTGGGTTATCACGTCGCGTATGTCCACCCGTTCGGTGAAGCTGTCCTCCCCCATATGGGCGTAGTGCTTTATCCCGGCCACTATTTTCTGAATCCGGTCCGTCCCTTTTAGCGCCTCCTCGATCATCTCCGGGAATTCGTTGAGGATGATGTTGCGCAGCGAATCGGCGTTGGCGGCGTTGGCAAGGTCTGCCATCCTCGGCTTGAGCCTTTTTATGTACTCGGCCATAAGCTGCAGGTTCGTGCGGATGAATGTGGTCGGGTTGTTTATCTCATGGGCGATGCCGGTGCTCAAAAGGCCCACGGTGGCCATTTTTTCCGCCTGGAGCAGTTGCTGTGTGCGGGCTATCAGGTTCTCCGAAAGGGTCTTGCGCTCGAATACCCTGTTCACGGAGTGCAGGAACTGGTCCCTGTCCACGGGCTTGAGGATAAAATCGCTGGCGCCATACCTGATGGCCTCGATGAGGATCTCCATCGTGCCGTACCCGGTGATGACGATTATGTCCAGCTCCTTGTTGAACTCCCGGACTATCTTGATAAGTTCAAGCCCGCTTATCCCGGGCATCCGAAGGTCTGTGATTAAAAGGTCCCACCCCCCTTTTTTCAGCGTCTCGATGGCGGCCATCGCGTCATCGTGGATCGATGCCTTGTGCCCCCCCTTGTCCAGTATTTTCTGCAAAAGGAGCGCAATCTCCTTTTCGTCGTCCACGATAAGGACGTTGCGCGGAATGACTTGCGCAGGGCTCATCAGATCTTCTTGCGCATGGCTGGTGGACAAGGCGTTATCTCCGTTGAGTTTGGGGCGCGGTCATCGGCGGCGCCATTTGTAAAAATATATCACAAAACGCGGGCAGGGCGATGAAAGCCTTGTTATGGCGCCTTTCCCGGCGGCAGGGTGACCACCACCAGCCAGAATTCATTCACTTCCCACAATGCCTGGACGAACATGTTAAAGTCCACCGGCTTTGTGATGAACGCGTTCGCCCCAAGATTGTAGGAGCTCACCACATCACGCTCATGGCTGGAAGTGGTGAGCATGACCACAGGAATGAGCTTGAGGGAGTTGTCGCTCTTTATTTCCTTTAATGCCTGGATGCCGTCCATTTTCGGCATGTTTATGTCCAGCAGGATTATGTCCGGCCGGGGAGTGGAGTTTGCCGGGTATTTCCCGCGTTTCTTAAGGAAATCCATCGCTTCCGCCCCGTCGTTGACGATATGCAGCTCGTTTTTCAGCTTGTATTCGGCGAAAGCCCGCCGCGTCAACTCCTGGTCCGCCGGATTGTCCTCCGCCAGCAATATCACAGCGGCCTTGCTTCTCTCGCCTCTATCGATCATTCAAGCTCCTTGGCCGCCGGACGGATTTCATCAGGCGAAATGAACCGGAATCCTCTTTATTTTCAGGTCCGGGGCGCCCGAGGTTATTTCCCGGCCTTTCCGCCGTACCACAATTCCAATGCTACCACACCCGGATGTTGAAGAATGATTCGCTTGTGGCGGCATTTCCCCCTCGCCCCCTCACTTTACCGGAATGTCTTTTATCTCTTTCCCCCAAGTCCTGTTTATGAAATCTTCCCTGCCTGAGCCTTTTTTGTACAGTTTGTAGCGCAGGGGGTTCTTTTTGTAATAATCCTGATGATAATCCTCCGCCGGATAGAATCCCGAGGCAGGTTCGACCTTCACCACAATCGGCTTTTTGAAATGGCCGGACTCCTGCAGCCGTTTTTTAGACTCCTCGGCCAGGCGCTTCTGCTCCGGGGTGTGATAGAAAATCACCGGCCGGTATTGGGACCCGCTGTCGGCGAACTGGCCCCCCTCGTCCGTGGGGTCAATGTTCCTCCAGAAGACGTCCAGAATCTTCTCATAAGTCACCTTTTGGGGATCATAGGAGACGCGCACCGCTTCCACATGCCCCGTGGCGCCAGACGACACCTCCTCGTACGAAGGGTTCGGCTTTTTGCCTCCCGTGTATCCGGCGGCGACGGAGGTCACGCCGGGTGTGTTCTCAAAAGGGGGCTCCATGCACCAGAAACATCCCCCCGCGAACGTGGCGATTTCCATTTTATTCCCCGCCTTCTCACCGGCCGCCGCCGGCATGGCCATGATGATCAGCCATGCGATGGCCGGAAGAATTGTTTTTGTTTTCATTGCGCCGGCCGGTTCACTTCACTTCGAAAAGCTTGAGGTACTGGCCGTATCCTTCCTTTTCAAGGTCGCGGACCGGGATAAACCGCAATGCCGCCGAATTGATGCAATACCTCAGTCCGCCGGGCGCCGGGCCGTCGGTGAAAACGTGGCCAAGATGGCTGTCCGCCTGTTTGCCGCGCACCTCCACCCGTTCCATCAAATGGCTCTTGTCTGGTATCTCGATTATATTCGGCTTTGCCAGCGGCTTGGTGAAGCTCGGCCAACCGGTGCCGGAGTCAAATTTGTCCAGGCTGGAAAAAAGCGGCTCCCCGGAGACTATGTCCACGTAAATCCCCTGTTCCTTGTTGTTCCAGTACTGGTTTTTAAACGGCGCTTCGGTGCCGTTTCCCCGCACCACGCGGTACTGTTCGGGGGTGAGCCCTTCGCAAGTCCACTTGTCCGCCGGTTTCTTGGCTGCGCCGGAGTCAGCCATGGCTCCCGCCGCAATAAAAAGCGCGATTAGTGCGATTCGCAACTCTCATGTCTCCTAAACCTTTTGATTATCCATTATAGCGCTTTTCCACGCCCTTGATTTGCGTTCGATTTTACCTTTAACCCACCGCTGGATTACGCTTATCATATATCCGATGAACGACGCCGAAACGCTTTTGGACGGTTACATTACCCACCTGGCGCTGGAGAGGAACCGCTCCAGGAACACGCTGGAGGCCTACAACAGGGACTTGAAGCGTTTTCTGGCCCAAATCGGTTACACAGGGCCTGATTCGCTCAATCGCATGGCTCCTCCGGACGTGGTGGCGTACATGAAAAGTTTGAGGGATTCGGGCATGTCCGCCTCCTCCACCGCAAGGAATCTTGCCGCCATAAAGGGGCTCTATAGATATATGCTCAAGCTTGGCCTGTTGTCGTCCAACCCGTCGGAGGCAATTCAGGCGCCCAGATTATGGAAAACCCTACCGGACGTATTGTCGCTTGCAGAGGTGGAAAAACTGCTGGAGGCGCCAAAGCCGGCCACTCCCGAAGGGGTGCGCGACGGGGCCATGCTGGAGACCATGTACGCCACGGGGCTTCGCGTATCGGAACTTGTGGGGCTTAAGCTTAACGACGTGAATTTTGAGATGGGCTATCTTTCCACCATCGGGAAGGGCTCAAAAGAGCGGGTGACGCCGATGGGGGAGGTGGCCCTGGAAAAGATAAAGGAGTACAGGCGCTCCGCCCGCCCCCGCCTGGCCATGCTGCATGGAAAACAGATCGAAGCGCTGTTCATCACAAGGCGCGGCGGAGCCATGACCCGGCAGGGATTCTGGAAGATAGTGAAAAAATACGCCTTGATGGCGGGAATTAAAAAAGGGATCAGCCCCCATTCGCTGCGCCACTCATTCGCCACGCATCTTTTGGAGCGAGGGGCGGACCTGCGGGCCGTCCAGCAGATGCTCGGCCACGCCGACATTTCCACCACCCAGATATACACCCACGTGGCAAAGACGCGGATGAAGGAAATCTACGACAAGATACACCCAAGGGCCAGGTGACCGGATGAGCGCTGTTTATTTGGCTGCGCTGGCCGCGTTGTGGGGCGCCACGATAATCACTCTCGTTGCGCTGCTGATAAAATGGCGGCGCGGTCTTTCCTCCCCGGCGGGCAAGCCGGAAGTGAAGATCGAACAGCGCAAAATCCTTGCCACCGCCGGAAAAATCCGTGAAAAGGCCGATCCGAAGCTCAAGGAGTCACTAGGCAGGCTGGCGTCGGTGGCCGTCTCCGATGAAAAGGCGGTAAAGGCGCTCGTAAAAAAGTGGTTGTCGGAAAAAGAGGGTGATAAACTTCAAAGATGAGCAGTGAAAAAGCGGGGGCGGCGCAAAAGACCGCCGGCAAGTTGCCGGGAGTTTTCCGGCAGGCGGTCATAAAGGACGCCAAGACCATCCAGAGCCTTATCAAGACATACGCGGACAGGGAACTTATGCTCCCCCGGTCGCTCAACGAACTGTATGAGACCATCCGCCAGTACATAATCTACGAGGAAGATGGCAGGCTCATCGGCGTGTGCGGCCTTCAGGTGGCGTGGGAGGACCTGGCGGAGATACGCGCCCTGGCGGTGGACCCGGAATACGCCGGGCGGGGAATCGGCGCCACTCTGGTCGAAAAAGCGATAGACGAGGCGCGGCGCATCGGCATCCCCAAAGTTTTCTGCCTGACATATGTGCCGAAGTTTTTCAAAAGGCTGGGATTCGAGGTGGTGGAGAAACATGAATTCCCGCACAAAATATGGAGCGACTGCGTCCGCTGCCACAAGTTCCCCGATTGCGACGAGACCGGCATGGCCCGCCTGGTGGACCCCGCCTGACCGCCGCCCAAACAATTTTCCAGAGTGCGAACATTGACCCCAAACCTGATAGAACTGACCATTGATTCACTCGCCTTCGGAGGCGCCGGCGTGGGGCGCCGCGACGGGAAGGCGGTGTTCGTCCACAGGGCGTATCCGGGGGACGTGACCCAGGTCCGGGTTGAAAAAGAAAAAAAGCGCTATGCCGAAGCGGCCTTGGTGAAAATCATCTCCCCGTCCCCGTCAAGACAACCGCCGCCATGCCCCTTGGCGCCGGATTGCGGCGGCTGCGTGTGGATGGGGCTGGAATACCAGGAGCAACTGAAGTGGAAACAGACCATATTAAAAGAACAGTTGCGCCGCATCGGAGGGCTGGACGTGGCGGTGGGGCAGACCACTCCATCACCGCTGCAACTTGGTTACAGGGCCAGAATAAGGCTGAAAACCGCGGTTGACGGCGGCCATGTGGCCGTGGGCTATCAGCGCCATCATTCCAACGATATCGTGGACGTGGCCGGATGCCCCGTGGCAAATCCGCTCGTCAACGCCATCCTTAAACAAGCCGCCGCGTTCCTTAAAACATCGCCGGATCAGGCTGCGTCTGTCTCCGGCATGGACATCGAAACCGACAGCAAGGGTGTGCGCGGCAGGATCACGTTGCGGATGGACAAGCCGCCAAAATCCGGATTTATGGAAAGCTTTCTTGCCGCGTGCCCATCGGCCGCAGGCCTGGCGGCGGTCCATCACGGCGAAATTTCCAGGCTTGGGGAAACAAACCTTTCAATGGAAACGGCGGGAGGGATGGAATTGACCTCCGGCCCCACGGTCTTCAGCCAGGTGAATCCATTGCAGAACGTACGGATCGTTGAAAAAGTATTGGAGCTTGCCGCCGCCGGCGAGGGCGGAAACGCTCTGGACCTTTATTGCGGCATGGGGAACATAAGCCTGCCTATGGCCGCATCGGGAGCGGCTGTCACCGGGGTGGAGTCATCCCGCGAGGCGGTGATATGCGCCGCTTCCAACGCGGAGAGGCTTTCAATCCGCACCGCGGGATTCGTCGAAGGGGACTCGACACCGGCCGCAAACCGCATGGCCGATGAGGACCTGAAGTTTTCCGTGGTGGTGATCAATCCGCCGCGGGCGGGGGCCAGGGAAGCCCTTGGCGCGGTGGCCCGGCTTTCGCGGGGCCGCATAGTCTATGTTTCGTGCGATCCGGCCACGCTGGCTCGTGACGCGGCGGAACTTTCAAAAGCGGGGTTTGCCATGGTCTCGGCCTCCCCCTTCGATATGTTCCCGCACACATCCCATCTGGAGACCGTGGCGCTTTTTGAGAGGTCCTGAAGGTTTATGGGGGATGTCAAATAAATAATTGATATAAAAGGCATAGTAATAATATAATTGTTTGGCCGATTATGGAGTAAAGATAATCCGCGATTAGCCGATATAGATATTGACAGATTACACGCAAAGGTGTAATTTCAAGATGAAGAAAAGAGATGTTGACCGGATGTTGGCATCGCTGGGATACACATTGCTCAAGGGAGGAATGCGTGGCGGAATTCATGACAAATGGGTGAACGCCAATGGGAAATACCCGGTATCCGTGCCCAGACACGGTGAAATAGGCGAGGGTCTGGCTTTCCGGATTATCAAGAGCGCACGATCGAACAAGGACAAGTGACATGTGGATCAAGGGAAAATTATCAAAAGACGGCCGGTTCTGGATGGTGGAATTCCCGGAACTGGACGCGTGCACACAAGGTCATAACAAAGCTGAAGCTTATGAAATGGCCAAAGACCTTCTTGAAGGTCTGGCGGAGGCCTATGGATTCGATCTGGATATAACCGTGGCGCCTGTAGAGAATGACATTATTTTGGCCGGCTCTGAAAATAAAAAGGATTTTGTGGCATTTGTGCTTCACAGGTTAAGGGACGCGGCTGGTCTCACTTTGGAGGATGTGACCCAAAAGCTCGGGGCCAAGTCTCTCAACGCTTATGCCAGGTATGAACAGGGACGGAGCGAGCCGACGGTCTCAAAGATTGAGGAACTTGTTTCCGCCATAACCGATGCGCCTTTCGCTTTTTATTATGGCGGAGCCGCAGTGATGAAAACCGCGGAATTGGCTCATTCGAGGTGACAAAGGCCCCCCCTTTCACCCTTCCCTTGCCGCCTCGATGACGTTTTCGATCACGTAATCTAGCTTTTCATCCAATCCTATCCATAACGGCAGCCGCACGAGCCGCTCGCTTAGTGAATCCGTGTTGACCATGGATCCGTGGACGCGTCCCAGTCTTCTGCCCGCTGGCGAGCTGTGCAACGGGACGTAGTGGAACGCGGTGTTTATCCCCCGCTCCTTGAGCCGGGCCATGAACCTGGTCCGTTTGGCAATGTCCGGCAGCAGTATGTAATACATGTGCGCGTTGTGCGAGCAATGCCCCGGGATCACCGGCCTGCGGAGCAGTTCCTCTTTTTCCAGGCTTTCCAGCGCATCGTGATACACGCTCCAGATGGCCAGCCGCTTGCCGGTTATCTCGTCGGCGTGCTCCATCTGGCCCCATAAAAACGCCGCCATAAGCTCGCCTGGCAGGTATGATGAACCGATGTCCACCCATGTGTACTTGTCCAGCTGCCCCCGGAAGAACTTGCTGCGGTTGGTCCCCTTTTCGCGGATTATCTCGGCCCGTTCGATGAATTCCGGATCATTCACCGCCAAGGCTCCCCCCTCGCCGCAGATGATATTCTTGGTCTCATGGAAACTTATGCAGCCCAAACTTCCAAGCCCGCCCAATGGCCGGTCCTTGTATGAAGCCATGATCCCCTGCGCCGCGTCCTCGATCACATGGATGCCCCGTCTTTTGCCGATTTCCAATATCGGGTCCATCTCGCACCCCACCCCGGCGTAATGGACCGGGACGATGGCTTTTGTTTTCGGTGTGATGGCAGCCTCGATTTTGTTTTCGTCCATGTTCAGCGTGTCCTCCCGGATGTCCATGAACACCGGGACGCCCCCGCGCAACACGAAAGCGTTGGCGGTGGAGACGAAGGTGTACGAAGGCATTATCACCTCGTCGCCCGGCTGTATGCCGGCCAGGATGGCCGCCATTTCCAGCGCGGCGGTGCAGGAATGGGTGAGAAACGCCGCCTGGCACGAGACACGCTCCGCCAGCCATTCAGAGCATTTTTTGGTGAACGGCCCGTCCCCGGAAAGATGGCCTCCAGACTGGGCCATGGAGATGTAGTGAAGTTCCTTGCCCGCCATGTAGGGCATGTTGAAGGGGATTTCCGGTTTGTCCACGCGCCGGCGCTCTTTACGTTATTTGTTAAGGACGGATTGTATCATTATTTTGATTGGAGCGCGGCGTAGCGCGGCCACAGCGAAAAGGCGCTCCAAAGGGAAAAGGAGCTTTCCAATCAGTCCGCGGGTTCCACGTCGCGCCGGTCCAGCCGTTCAGAAAGGTCCACAACGCTCATCCCCTCCAGGCCGACGCCGATGGCGCGGCGGGCGGTGGCGAACAACAGGGGCATCTCTCCATCGTCCGTCTCAAACGGCGGCGTTTCCAGCGCTCCGCCGGAAACGTGGCTAATCACGTCCGCCACCCTTATTTCGTCCGGCGGCCGGGCCGGAAGGAATTTGCCGCTTTCCCCCTCTATGGAGGATACAAAGCCGCCCTCTTCCAGTTTTCCGGCAATTGTCCTGTATAACTCGGCGGTCACGCCGAATCTGATCATCGCGTCTTCCGGGGAAAGAGGCCCGGCGCCAGCGTTGAACCTGCGCGCGGACTCGGCCAGGATCAGAAGGGAGTAATATGTGATATATCCGCTTTTGTCACCCCCGGCCGCCTCTTTTGCCTCCATCTCCTTTGGATACTGGATGGCGTATGCGATCACCGAGCCTAGCAGGATGATAAGCCAAGTGACGTACAGCCATAAAAGAAAAGTGGGCAATATGGCCAGCGCGCCATAGACCTCGGTGTAGTTGGCGAAGTTTCGCAGGTAATAGTTGAAGACGAGCTTGGCCAGTTCGAAAAGGGTGCCGGCGGTGATGGCTCCGGCCCATGCCGGGGCCATGTTCACGGTTGTGTAGGGGATCAATTTGTATATGAGGAAAAACGCCGCCCACGTCAGCGCATAAGGGGTGAACTTGAGTACGAACCCTTGCGCGTAGGAATATTCCGCCCAGGCGCGGCTCATCACGATGGAGTGGACCGAGGCTGTGACGATCACCGATGCGGCGATGAGCACCGGGGAGAATGTCAGCGCGCTCCAGTACGCCACGAACTGGCTGAAAAGCGGCCTGCTCCTGCCAACACGCCAGATCATGTTAAACGAGGATTCCACCGTGCTCATCACCCACACCCCAAGGAGGGCCAGCGATATGACGCCGAAAATGGAGACCGACGCCGCGTTTCTGGCGAACGTGTTGATATTTTTTTCTATCACCATCGCAAGTTCGGGGTTTGGCAGCACCCGCTCGAAGACAAAGCGCAAGGTTGCGTCCCGCGAAAAATCGAAGGATGTGATCACGGAAAGCGAGATGGCGGCAAGTGGCGCCAGGGCCAGAAGCGTGGTGTACGCCAGCGAGGCGGCGTAAGTGGGGCAGCTGTCGTTCCAGAACTTTTCGGCTATCTCATAGAGCAGCCGCCCGGCGGTCCGCATTGCGCCGGTTTTGGGCCGCTTGTCATTGTCCGGGCTGAGGCGGTTGTTGGTCATATGGCCGGTTTCCGTCATTTTCTGGAAACTTTAAATGGAGGCGCCGAGCGGATTCGAACCGCTGAATAAAGGTTTTGCAGACCTCTGCCTTACCACTTGGCTACGGCGCCATGTAATGATTGGTATCAAAGGTAACTTTATAACACGCCATGCGGGAAGTTGAAAAGGCAAAACTCCGGCGAAATGACATGCCAGATGCCCGCATTGGACGCATGAATCCGCCGGTGACGTATAATTAACTAAAATTTACCACTAGTGTCCCAACGTTAGTCGAACAAAAACAGCTGATTGTCTGAAACCGGCTGAAATCCGTTTATGACAGTTTCCGCAAGCAGTTGATCCAACGGGGTTTTCTCGAACATTGTGAGGCTCAGAATCTGTAGAATTTCG
>JACRLM010000064.1 GCA_016235255.1 Nitrospinota bacterium
AAGCGGGTACACTCCGGGATCGGTTACTTGCCGCCGGAGGAGTTTGAAGCTATATTGCAGGATGAAGACAGGAAACAGGAACTCGGACAGGTCACACTAAAACTGGCGGATTAACTGTCCAGTTGACGGGGTGCAGTCCACCCGCGCTCCAAAGGAACCGTGGTCAGCGACCACGGGGAAGCGTTAAAAGAGGCAAGCACGGGGAAGTGTTAATAGAGGTGACCACGGGGAAGCGCTAGTAAAAACACTGTTTAATCATTGAAATTGACATATTCTGGAATGCCGCATATAATGCTCAAACTATGAGTAAAACATCCTTCTTGCCGCCGGAAGAGCTTGAATCACCAAGCTGGTACGCTGTTTACGTCCGGCACCAGAGTGAATACAAGATATCCAGCGTGATCCGTGACAAACTGGGGATAGAGTCGTTGGTGCCAAGCCTTACCCTATGGAAAAAAAGGGGGAACAGGGAGTCTGTCATCACAAAGCCGGTGTTCGGCTCATATGTGTTCATAAAGACGAACCTTAGGGCGATCAACCTTCGCCTGCTGTATTCCATAAACGGCATATTCGATCTTGTGCGGCAGGGGGGCGCCCCCGCGCCTATAGCGGAAAAGGAAATAGAGAGCGTCAACGTGATGCTGGCCAGCGGGGCGCATTTGCATGAAATGGAGTTCTCCCGCAGGTTAAAGCCGTATGACAGGGTGGAGGTGACCGGCGGGCCTTTGGCCGGCGCGGTGGGCTATTTCATGCGCACGAACATCAAAAGCGGCCGGTTTGTGGTGAGCCTGGACCTTTTTAACAGGGCGCTTGTGACCGAGCTTGAAGCTGATCTTGTGAAGGCCTGGTAGGCGGAGAGTTTACTCCTTCCCGGCTTTGACATTTTGCGAGGTGGTGTTTGCCACTTGACAATCAGTTGGCCGGAGGCATGCGCCAAAACACGCGGCGGCGGCCAAAAATCAATTAAAATCAGGTTTCAATGGAGTTTTGCCCGGTTGTTCGCTCGTAAATCATGAAAACCAAGTCAGTTAAGCGGAAAAAGAACGGCCAGCTGGCCCATAACTATTACAGGAGCATGGCCGAGGAAGCGGTGTCGATGCAGATCCTCGACAGCGTGGAGAAAAGCCAGAGCGTCTCCCAGAACAAGATCGCCAGGCAGACGGGGCTTGCCGCCGGGCTCGTCCATTCCTACATGAAAAAGGTGATCGCCAAGGGGTGGGTGAAAGCCAGGCAGGTGAGCGCGCGCAGGTGGCTTTATTACCTGACGCCGGAAGGATTCCTGGAAAAAAGCAGGCTCACTATAGAATACCTTTCCCTGACAATGAAAAACTACCGCGCGGCCCAGTCTGTGATCAGCGAACTGCTGGCCAGATGTTCCGAAGAGGGGAAGCGCCGGCTTGTGGTGGCCGGCGCCAACGGGCTGGCTGAGATAGCGGCGCTCAACATCATGACCACCGAAGGGCTTACGCTGGCCGGAGTTGTGGCCGAGGGCTCCAATGAGCCTGTGGCCGGCGTCCAGACGGCGCCGTTTAACGCCCTGCGCTCCATTGAATACGACAGGATACTTGTATGCGACGCCGCTTTTCTGGAATGGTGGGGGCGGCGGGACGGGGCGCCGGACAACAGCGCGCTGGTCATCCTTTCCGGGCCCAGGGTCTGAAGGTTGAAGGCGCGCGTAATGTTATATAATTCCCAAACGGCGCATGGCCGGCCGGCTTTGCGCCATAAATGAATAAAGGAAAATAATGGCAAGAGAATTCAAGGTAGGCAACAACCACGTCCACGACGATTCCGACTGTTACGTCATAGCCGAGATAGGGCACAACCACCAGGGGAACTTCGAGACGGCCAAGGAGATGATCCGGACCGCCAAGGAGTGCGGCGCGTCGGCCGTGAAATTCCAGAAGCGCGACAACCGCTCCCTTTTCACCCGCGAATACTACGACAAGCCTTATGACAACGAGCTTTCGTACGGAGCCACCTACGGGCTGCACAGGGAGGCGCTGGAGCTTTCAAAGGAGCATTTCGCCGACTTGATCGCATATTCGGCGGAGTTGAGCGTTGATTTTCTGGCCACGGCATTCGATTTTAAAAGCGCGGACCTGCTGGCGGACATTGGCGTGGCCGGGTACAAGGTGGCGTCGGGGGACGCGAAGTCGATCCCGTTGATAAAGCACGTGGCATCATTTGGAAAGCCCCTTCTCATCTCCACCGGCGGGTGCACCATAGAGGACGTCCACCGCATTTACGACGCCGTGTCCGCCGCGAACAAGAACATCTGCATTATGCAGTGCACCGCGTCATACCCGTGCGAGTACGCCCACCTGGATTTGAACGTGATAACCACTTACCGCAACAGGTTCGAGGACGTTGTGATCGGGTTTTCAGACCACTCCAACGGGATCGCCATGGGCCCTGTGTCATACCTGCTCGGCTCCCGGGTGATTGAGAAACACTTCACCTTGAACAGGGCGATGCGCGGCACTGACCACGCTTTTTCGCTGGAGCCCGTGGGATTGCGAAAGCTTGTGAGGGACTTGAAGCGGACCCGCGTGGCGCTGGGGAGCGCCGTGAAAAGGGTGCATGAATGCGAGAAGAGCCCGATCATCAAGATGGGGAAGAAACTTGTGGCGGCAAGTTCCCTTCCCAAGGGGCATGTGCTCACCCATGAGGATGTGGCCATAAAAAGCCCCGGCGACGGGCTGGCTCCATACGAGCTGGACAGGGTGATCGGCAAAAAGCTGCTGGTGGACATAAAAGAAGACGGAGACATCATGTTCGAGGCGCTCGGGCAGTAGATGAAAAGCGGCGTCCCCTCCCGGTCCATTCTCGGGAAAATAAAACTGCTGGTCTTCGATTTTGACGGCGTGATGACCGACAACGGGGTCTATGTGTTCGAAGACGGGCGCGAGGCGGTCCGGTGCGACAGGAGCGACGGGATGGGGGTATCGAGGCTTCGCAAGGCGGGGTTTGCCATGTTCGTGCTTTCCACCGAGGAGAACAGGGTGGTGGACGCGCGGGCGCGAAAACTGAAGATACCCTGCGCCCACGGCGTGGCGGACAAGCTTTCGGAACTGAAAAAAGCCGCTGCGGAGCGGGGGATATCGTTGGCCGAAATGGCGTTTGTGGGGAACGATATAAATGACAGCGAATGCCTGGACGCCGTCGGGCTTCCGATAGTGGTGGCGGACGCGCAAAAAGAGGTGAGGCGGGCCAAATATTACGCCACCAGATCCCCCGGCGGGCGCGGCGCCGTGCGGGAGGTGTGCGACTGGTTCTATCACGGCGTGGTGAAGGGGAAGAAAAAGTGAAGGACATTTTCTCGCTGGAAGGGAAAGTAGCGATAGTCACCGGCGCCTTGGGAAAACTGGGGCCGGTGTGGATCGAATCGCTCCTTGCCGCCGGAAGCCGTGTGTTCGCGCTGGACCATCCAAAGGCTGCCCCGTCGGAAGTTTTCGCGGTTCTGGAGAAAAAGTTTGGAAAAGAGAAGCTTCATTTGGCCCGCGCCGACGCCCTGGACAAGGATGCGTTGCTGCTGACGAAGGACGAGCTTTTAAAGACCTTCGGGGCTCCGGACATTCTTGTGAACAACGCAGGGATAGACCAGCCCCCCGCGCCGGGCAAATCTTTCAAGCTTGAGGACATTCCGCTGGAGATGTTCATGCCCACCCTGACGGTGAACGTGTACGGGCTGTTCCTGACGACGCAGGTGTTCGGCGGGATGATGGCCAGGCGTGGAAGCGGAAGCGTGATAAACATCGGCTCGCTTTATGGCTCGGTGTCTCCGGACGCGCGCTTTTACGGCCATATCGAGGGGGAGAATCCGTTCATAAAACCCCCCGCTTACGGCGCGTCGAAAGCAGCTGTCCTGAACCTCACAAAATATTTCGCCACACATTGGGGTCCCAATGGCGTTCGCGTGAACGCGATTTCCCCCGGCGGCGTGGCTGGAGGGCAGGATGAAGAATTCAAGGCCAAGTTCAACGCGCGGGTCCCTCTCGGGCGGATGGCGGTGGACGGAGACCTGGCGGGGCCGCTCATATTCCTGGCGTCGGACGCTTCGTCATACGTCACCGGGATAAACCTGCGGGTGGACGGCGGATTCACGGCTTGGTGATCAAAATGAAACTTGTGGCGGACAAAGTCGATAACTGGATAAACAACGAGCCTGTTGCGGCCGCAAACGGGGCCGAGCTGGACAAGTTCAGTCCCGCCGACGGGAAGCTTTTGCTCAAAGCCGCAAGGTCCGGCAAGGCTGATGTGGACAATGCGGTGGCCGCCGCCCGGGGGGCTTTCCCCGCGTGGAGCGCCATGACACCAGTGGACCGGGGGTCCATTCTTCGCAAGATCGCGTCGCTATTGGAAAAGCACGCGGCGGAAATGGCGCGGGTGGTGAGTCTGGAGACCGGCAAATCTATGAAGGACGCCCTCGGCGAAACAGGGGGCGCTGTAGAAATGGGATATTTCATGGCCGGCGAAGGGCGCAGGTTTTACGGGAAGACGACCACGTCATCCATGAAGGAGCGCACGTCGCTGACTATCCGCCAGCCTGTTGGGGTGGCGGGGCTTATCATTGCGGCGAACACCCCCATCGCAAACGTGGCGTGGAAAGTTTTCCCGGCGCTCATATGCGGCAACACGGTGGCGCTAAAGCCGTCCGAAGACACTCCGATGACCGCAGTGGCGTTTGCATTGATCGCAAAAGAGGCCGGCTTGCCCGCCGGCGCGCTCAACGTCATCAACGGCCTTGGAAGCGAAGCTGGCGCGCCTCTTGTGGAGAACGCGGGGGTGGACTTGATAAGCTTCACCGGTTCCACCGCCACGGGGCGGTGGATAGCGCGGACGGCCGGGGCGCGGCTTGCGAAAGTTTTCCTGGAACTGGGCGGGAAAAATCCGCTGGTGGTGTGCGACGACGCGGACATGTACAACGCCGTGAAATGGACGCTCCTTTCCGCATTTTCCAACGCCGGCCAGCGTTGCGCCGCCGCAAGCAGGATAATTATTCTGGATTCGGTGTATGACCGGTTCAGGGAGGCGCTCGTGAAGGCCGCCGCAAAATTGAAAGTCGGGTCTGGCGACGTGGACGATCTGGGGCCGGTGATAAACGGCCGCCAGTTGGACAACATGCTTGCAGCCGTGGAATCGGCGAAGAAAGATGGCGCCAAAGTATTGATCGGCGGATCACGCCTGACCGGCCCCGGCCATGAAGGGGGGTATTACATGGCCCCCACATTAATCGAAGGGGCGGCGCCATCCGCCGAGATATCCCGCAAGGAGATTTTCGGCCCCATCGCATGCCTGTACCGGGCGAAGGATTTTGATGACGCGCTGGCGCTGGCCAACGATTGCGATTACGGGCTCACCTCGTGCATACACACATCATCCGTCCACCGGGCGCTGGAATTCGCCCGGCGGGTGCAGTGCGGCGTGGCAAACGTCAACGCCGGGACATATGGAAGCGAGCCGCACATGCCCTTTGGCGGGGTGAAAAACTCCGGCGCGGGAGGGCGCGAGCCGGGGACCGAGGCGCTGGACGTTTATTCGGAACTCAAAAACGTGAACATAAACACTATCCCGGGGCTATTGTAGTTAAGTGAGCGGTCTTTCATACATTCCCATAAAAGAATTCGAGCGCGTCCGCGCTCTGGGCGCCGGTGAAAAGGTGACGGCGCTTTTCGCCCAGCTTTGCAGGATCAACACCCTTTACATGATTAGTTACGCAGGCTCCGGGCATGTGGGAAGCTCGCTTTCCAGCCTGGACATGGTTTCGTACCTTTATCTGAACAGGATGAAAGGAGTTGGGACGGCCGGGGGGGACGTGTACTTCTCCTCCAAGGGGCACGATGCGCCGGGGCTGTATTCCACCCTCATCGGGCTTGGCCTTTTGCCGTTCGATAAAATACACACCCTGCGAAGGCTGGGCGGCCTGCCCGGCCATCCGGACATCGGCACGCCGCACATCGTCTCGAACACAGGGAGCCTCGGGATGGGGATATCCAAGGCGCGGGGGATGGCGCTGGCGGACAGGCTCTCCGGCGTGAACCGCAATTATTACGTCCTGCTCGGGGACGGCGAATTACAGGAAGGGCAGTTCTGGGAATCGCTGCGGCCGACGGTGAACAAGGGAATCTCAAACATATTCGCCATTGTGGACCACAACAAGCTCCAGTCCGACACGCTCGTTTCCAATGTTTCCGATCTTGGCGATCTGGCGGCGCGTGTGGCAAGCTGCGGATGGGCGGTTGAAAGGTGCGATGGGCACGACATGGCGGCCATCGGCATGGCGATGGAGAAACTGGACGCTTACGGCGGCATGCCCAAATTCCTTATCGCCGACACGGTGAAAGGGAAGGGGGGCGGGCCGATGGAGTCCTCCCGGTTCAAGGCGGAAGACAGACTGTACAAATTCCACAGCGGCGCGCCGGACGTTGCGCCATATGAAGCCGGTTTAAAGGAGCTTTTGGAGAGCGCCAACGGGATGTTAAAGGAACTTGGGGCCGGGCCGCTTGCGCTTGCGGATGTGGAGCGTCCGGCGCGGGTGGTTCCTGAAAAACCGCAGAAACTGGTGGACGCGTATTCCAGGGCGCTTGTGGCCGAGGGGGAGCGGAACAATAAACTCGTGGCGCTGTCGGCGGACCTGGCGCTGGACACCGGGCTTATACCTTTCGAGAAAAAGTATCCGGACCGTTTCATCGAATGCGGAATCGCGGAGCAGGACATGGTGTCGCAGGCGGGGGGGATGGCGCTGAAGGGATTTTTGCCGGTGGCGCATTCGTTCGCCTGCTTTCTTTCCACCCGGCCCAACGAGCAGATATTCAACAACGCGACGGAGAAGACAAGGGTGGTATATGTCGGTTCGCTGGCGGGGCTTGTGCCGGGGATGCCGGGGCATTCGCACCAGTGCATACGCGATATCGCCGCCCTGTCCGCCATGCCAGGGCTTGAAATTATAGAGCCATGTTGCGAGGCGGAGGTGGCCATGGCGGTGGAATATTGCGCGCGCCATGCGGCAGGTTCCACATACTTGCGGCTGGTCTCCATCCCGGTGGACATTCCATACACGCTGCCGGTGGATTACAGGTTTGAACGCGGGAAGGGGATCGCGCTCACGGAAGGGGACGACGTTGCGGTGATAGGCTATGGCCCGGTGACCCTTTCAGAAGCGGTCATTGCGGCAAAGTCGCTCCGGGTGGAAGGGGTCGGGGTGAGAGTGATAAACCTGCCGTGGCTTAACAGGCTGGACGCAGGATGGCTCAAAGGCGTGATTGGAAAAAGCAGGGCGCTTGTCACGCTGGACAACCATTATATAGAGGGGGGGCAGGGTGGATTTGTGCGAAGCGCCCTTGCGGGAAATGGAGAGCTGAAAATAAAAGTCCACTCACTGGGGGTGGAGACCGGGCGGATCGCCGAATGCGGCCAGAACGCGGAAGTGTTAAAGGCGCACGGGCTGGACGCTGAGAGCATAAAGATGGCCATAAAGAAGACTTTGGGCTGACAGGGTGGATTGAAAGGAAACGGGATGGACAACGAAATCGCCGCAAAGCTTGCCGGGATACCCGGATGGCTTCGCGGATTTGGCGAGGCGAAACTCAAGGAGCGCATCTTCAACCTTGGAATGCTCACCGGGTGGAAGAAAAAGGAGGACGGGGGATTCGGCCCCGCCAATTTCGAGCGTGCGCTCATACTCACAAAGCTGGTGGAGCTTATATGCCCCGGCGAAGCGCTGGAGGTGGGGACTGGCCGCGGGCTTGGATGCCTTGCAATGGCGTCGGCGGCGCAGGAGCTGGGGATCGACCTTAAGATCACCTCGCTGGACATAAACACACCAAACTTGAAACAGACATGGCCCATCAGGCTTTCCGGAAAAGACCAGGTGATAAACGCCAGCGTGGAGGAGGTCTGGGCCGCGCACATAAGCAATGATCTGCGCAAAAACATAAAATTCGTCACCGGTTCGACGACCTCCACCATGGCGGCCCTGGCCGCGGATGGAAAAAAGTTCGACCTGATATTCATAGACGCCGGGCATGACGCCCATTCGGTGATACACGATCTGGCGCGCTCGATCACCCTGCTTAATCCAGGCGGGGTGGTGCTGATGGACGATTTCGCCCCGCTGGACGAATACGGCCTTGGCACTTGCCTTGCCATCCCGCACGCGCGGCGGTTTTTCAGGTATGTGAACGTGTTTCACACCGAAGGGCTGGTCTACGGCGGTTCGGACAACCCGGAGTTTCCACGGGCCATGGTCCTTCTGGCGGGGCCGGGAAAGACCGAAGGGGCGGGAGGAATGTTTTCGATGGCGGTATGGCGGCTGGCGGACGTGATGCTGCGCTACCTTTACAAGCCGAAAAGCTTTCCGTTGAAAGCCCCGGAAGGGAAATGACCGCTCCGGCGATTATGTCCATCAAGTCGGCGATACCGGCCTTTGTCAAACAGCCGATCCGGGACGCGCTGGACGGCTGGGAGAGAAAAAAATTCGTCAAGCATTTGAACTCCTCGTCGTTTTCGCTTCCATCCGGCGCTCCTGTATTAAGTTTCGGGGGGGCGCTTTCGCGGGGCGAAAAAACGATCCTGTCAGGGGGCCGGGTAAAACTTTCGTATCTTGACGAGCGATATCCCGAAAACGCTGAGAACTATAACATCCTGTACCTCGTGAGCAGCGCTCTCCCGAAATTCGCCGCGGCTCTTGCCGGATGGGCGAAGGGGAAAGGGGTGAAGATCGTCCTCAACCAGAACGGCGTGGCCTATCCGGGCTGGGCCGGGAAGGATTTTGAGCATCGCAACACGCAGATGCGTGAAATCCTCGAACTGGCTGATTTTATCGTGTACCAGAGCCGGTTCTGCAAGGAGGGGGCGGACAAATATCTGGGAAAGGCCGCATGCCCTTCGGAGATAATTTATAACTGCGTGGACACATCATTTTTCGTCCCGCCGGCCAGTCCGCCGCCGTTTGACGTATGGAGGATACTGGTGGCCGGGACGCATAATTTCGCCTATAAAATCATGGCGGCCTTGAATGCCGCCGCATCGCTGAAAAACGCCGGGCGCAAAATCAACGTCACCATAGCCGGCAAGCTTGGATGGCAAAACGCAGAGGCGGAAACCATGGAAACGGTCCGCGGGCTGGGGCTGGAAAGCGACGTAAAATTCACCGGCCCATACCCGCGCAAGGACGCCGCGGCGGTCCATGGCGGGGCGCACATGCTGTTCCACGCGCAATACAACGACGCGAGCCCCACAACGCCGCTGGAGGCGATGGCATGCGGAGTCCCCGTGATCGGCTCGAAAAGCGGAGGGACGGTGGAGATAGTGGGCGACGGCGGCATTCTTCTTGACGCGCCGGCAAGTTACGAAAAAATACACGCCCCGGACCCGGCCAAAATGGCGGCGGCGGCGGAACTTATAATGCGAGACTGGGGCAAATGGAGCGCCGCTGCCAGGAAAACGGCGGAATCGCGCTTTGGCAAGGAAGCGTGGACAAATAAACATACGATGATTTTTGGCGGCCTGATCGGAGGGACGGCCCTGTGAAAGGAAAAACAGCCCTTGTGACCGGTGGGGCAGGGTATATCGGAAGCCACTGCGTGCGCTACCTGCGCCGCGCGGGATGGGACACCGTCACGCTGGACGACCTTTCGCTGGGGCACGCGAAGTCCGTGGAAGGGACGGACCTTGTGGTGGGGGACATCGGCGATCCGGCCACGCTTGATTCCATATTCTCCACCCGCAAAATAGACGCTGTGCTCCATTTCGCGGCGCTGTCCAAAGTGGGCGAGTCGGTGGAAAAGCCCGGCCTTTACTATTCGCACAACATCGGCAAGGGACTTGTCCTTCTCGACGCCATGGCGCGGCACGGGGTGGGGAAGCTTGTGTTCTCCTCCACCTGCGCGGTGTACGGCGCACCGGGCGTGGCTCCGATTCCGGACACCTGCGCCATGCATCCGATCAATCCTTACGGATATTCGAAGATGGTGTTCGAACGGATGATGTTCGACATCGGCCGCGAGCGCGGAATATCATCCATAGCCCTGCGCTATTTCAACGCCGCCGGGGCGGACGTGGAGGGGGCCATCGGCGAGGACCATTCGCCGGAGACGCACCTGATACCGTTGGCCATAGACGCGGCACTTGGCCTGCGCCCCGCTCTTGTGATCTATGGAACGGACTATCCCACGCCGGACGGAACCTGCATCCGCGACTATATCCACGTGGAAGACCTGATAGACGCCCACATCAGGGCGCTGGATTACCTGGATGGCGGTGGCGCTCCCGTCTCCGTAAACCTCGGGGTGGGGCGCGGCCATTCGGTGCGGGAGGTGGTGGACATGGTAAGCGAAGTTACCGGAGTGAAAACACCGGTAACAATCGGCCCACGGCGCCCCGGCGACCCGCCGGAGCTTGTGGCCTCCGCCGAATCAGCCTCAAGGCTGCTGGGGGGATGGAAGCCTGCGCACGACCTAAAGTCCATCGTCCGGACGGCGCATCGCTGGCGCGCGGCCAATCCCGCCGGGTACGCCGGGCAGGGCGGATAATCCAATCCGGGGCCTCTGGTGATAAAGAACGCTCTCACCAATTTAGCGCTGGCGGCGGGCTCGTGCGCGCTGCTCTATGCGTCCATAGAGTTTGCGTTTTTCCCGATGCTGTTGCCATATGTGCCGCTGAAGCTGCAGCCATTTCTTAACACCGGGATAGACGTGGCGGCGCAAAGCTCCAAGTCCTCGCTTGTGCCCCGTGATTACATCGCCATTGTGGGCGATTCGTACGCAAAGGGGGCGGGGGACTGGTTCATGGACGCCAACCCGGACAGGAACGAACCGTGCACGAGCGCCCACGTGATAAAGGACAGGACGGGGGTGGACACAATAACTTACGGCTGGGGCGGGTTGGGAAGCCTGGACGGAATTGCGGCAAGGCCCTATTGTGTGCGCGAGGCTTTCAACAAAGTGTGGCGGCCGGGGCTTGCCAGGCTTGCCGAGCCGAAGATCATCCTCGTGTATTTTTACGAAGGCAACGACCTGAGCAACAACATCGATAAAATCAGGGAAGCGTACACAGGCGGCGGTTACGACATGGGGCGCATCCGCGACGAAGCGTATTTCACAGGATTCATCAAAGAAGGGATAATGGTCAAAGACCAGTTTGACATGTGCAGGCGCGCGCTTGATCCCAAATTGACCGACCAGCTCATATTCACATCCTTCCTCAAAATGATCATCAGGAAAAACGTCCAGGCGCCAAAAGTGGCCATGGAGAAAAAATCCAGGCCCGCATCCACGTCCATAAATCAAGCCATCTCCGGAGGGAGGACGTTGACGCTTCCCGCAAACCTCCAATCGCCCGACATGGAGCTTGGCGAGGAGGAGATCGGCCTTGCCGTTTACGGATTCGAACGGTCGCTGGCTTTCATGATGGAATACATGAAAAGCGCCAGGACGGTGGTGGTGTATGTGCCGTCGCCCCTGTCATCGTATAACCTTGTGTCCAGGCAGGTGTCCATCCAGAAATATGGCGGCTCCGGGGGCAATGTGTACGATACGGAATCGGTGACGGCCCGGAGCGATATGATCGTCAATTTGATAGGCCAGGCGGCGGCCAGGCAGGGGGCCGGTTTCGTGGACACCCGTGGGCGGATCCGGGCGGCCTCGGATAAGGAGGTCATCCACGGCCCGCGCGACTGGAAGCATTTCAATAAAAAAGGGTACGAAGCGCTGGTGGACTCGTTCATGCCGGAAGTCTCAAAGTTTCTGGAAACGGGCGGGAAAAAAGCCAATTGAGCGCGCCGGTGACTGACACTGATAACGGAGATCAATGACAATGGCCAAACCTTCCGTAGTTGCGCTGATACCTGCCCGGAGCGGCTCGAAAAGGGTCTCCGGCAAGAACCTGAAAATGCTCGGGGGCGTTCCGCTTATCGCGCACACAATCCGCGCCGCCACTGCAAGCGGAGTGTTCTCCGAAGTGATAGTTTCCACCGACAGCGGGGAGATCGCCGCCGCCGCGAAAAGTTCCGGCGCGTCCGTCCCTTTCATGCGGCCCGCGCAGTACGCCGGCGATTTGTCGCCGGACATAGAGTGGGTGCGGCACGTGCTGGAAACATTGGCGGCCGGCGGCAGGAAGCCGGACGCTTTTTCCATACTGCGGCCGACAAGCCCCTTCCGGACGGAGGACACCATACGCCGGGCGTGGACAACCTTTATCTCCGCCGGGGCGGGGGTGGACAGCCTTCGCGCGGTGGAAAAGTGTGGCGAACACCCTTGCAAGATGTGGGTGGTGCGCGGCGGGCGTCTTTTGCCCCTCATTCCCTTCGGACCGGAGGGGCAGCCCTGGCACAGCACGCCATACCAGGCGCTCCCGGAGATATATGTCCAGAACGCAAGCCTTGAGATCGCCTGGACCAGGGTGGTGTTCGAGACAAATTCTATCGCAGGATCCACCATCGTCCCGTTCTTCACGCAAGGGCGGGAGGGGTTTGACATAAACACCCCGGAAGACTGGATCGTGGCGGAGAAAATTCTGGCGGAGGGAGTCTAGATTCTGTGGCGGAAAAGGGCCGGGTGATTTTGATCCTGGGCGATGTCATATCCGGCCGGGTGTTCATCGAATGCGGGATCATCCAGAGGCTGGCGGCGGCGTATAAAGGGGCGCTGACCGTACTGGTTGCGCCGGTGGAAGTTCATTCGCCGGCCAGCCTGGCGCAAAGGTTTCCCGGGATCGAATTCCTGCCGTTAAAGGATGTTTACGAAACCGCGGTTCCGGGCGCCGCCGGCAAAATGGCGCAACTGGCGGACAATCTTTCCGACAGGTGGTTCGGATTCTATCCGCTGGCGCTGCGGTTCAACCTGCGCCACAAATACAACCTCGACCGGCTGGAACGCGGGCACCCCAATTATTTCTGGGACCTGGACAGGACCGGCCCGCTGCCCAAGTGGGACTTCATTTATAACGCGATGCGGCGGTGGTACTTTTCGGGGCTGCGGTTCGTGCATCCGGGCATTACAGAGTTTTTGAAGCGCGCGCGCGCGCGCGGGATAATCTACAGCAATCCCCAGTTGCCGCTCACACACGCTTTCTCGCTGGCTGCCATGCGTAGCGGTGTCCCGCTTGTTGGATACGTGGCAAGCTGGGACCATCCGGTGGGGAAGGGATTGATCGCCCCTTTTTACGATGTTTACCTTGTTCAGAATGAAAACATGAAGAACGCGCTTTTGGACCTTCACGGGATTGACCCGGCCAGAATCAAGGTGACAGGATGGCCCCAGTTGGACAAATACCACGCGCCGCGAAGCATCGCGCAATACAAGGCCAAGCTTGCAAGCTGGGGGCTGGACCCGGAACAGCCATGCGTGCTGATGGCGGGGAACAGCGCCGTGAACGGCCCAACGGAGCCGGCCATATTCGAAAAGGTAATAAACGCCAGGGACGCATCCGGGGCGGAATGGAGCGCCGTGGTGCGCCCTCATCCAAAGGACAGCGCGTGGCGTGAAAGGTACGCCGCGCTGGCCGGAAGGCGGGGAGTTTACCTGCAGGGGGGAGCCTGCGCCGAAATGGACGAACTGGCCCTGCTGCTAAAGCACGTGGCATGCGTGGTATGCACGGCGGGGACGGTGCTGCTCGACGCGCTGGTCAACGGCAGGCCGGTGGCAGGCATAATGTACGACGACGGGCCGCAGGCGCCGGAAGGGCGCGCCATGAGCAACTACAGCATGATCCATTACATGGAAATAATGCGGGAAGGGGCCTTTTACAAGGCCGGGAACCTGGACGCGATAATGAATGGAATTGTC
This sequence comes from Nitrospinota bacterium, assembly GCA_016235255.1. Lineage (NCBI taxonomy): Bacteria > Pseudomonadati > Nitrospinota > Nitrospinota bacterium. Next base: position 13,788 of record JACRLM010000064.1, read on the forward strand.
CGTTCGATGGAAAATCCCGGGGAACTTGCGGCAAACCGGGAAAGGGTGGCCAGAAGCGTCACCGGCGCCGCCGACGGCGGTGCGGTGGGCAGGATAATCGGCGGTGTAACGTCGGTGATACCGGCGGACTTGGCGGATGGAGTTTGATTTTACGATGTCGTTGATTTACGCAGTTCCAAGCTGGGTGTTCATAGGGTGGCTGGGGGTGGACTTCGCGATCACGTTAAAGCGCGGCGGCGAGGTCTTCCAGGCGTTCGCCAAAACTTTTACGCTTTTGCTCCTGTATTTCATCGCGCTGGGGCTGGCCTGGCGGATATACGCCGTGGCCGGGGCTCCCGTCGCCTTTTCATCCGCGCCCGTGGCGCTCATCGCCATCGCACTTTTCATACGTCATGGCGGGAAGTGGGAAGTTGGCGCCTCCGCCACCGGATGGGCCGGGTATGCTTCGATAGGGCTTGCGGCGCTGGCGGTGAATGTGCCGACGATATGGTATGTCTTCCATAACGGATTTTCGGCGATCCCCCACTTTTTCGTCCAGGTGGACGTGCCGTACCATTATTTCCACGCGATGGCCCTGGTGGACAACGACGTGCCGGAGGACCTGTCCTTCGCGGGCAAGACGCTCCGGTACCATTACGGTTTCGCCATGTTCTCGGCGATTATATCGAGGACTTTTTTCGTCCCGGCCGGGACATCCTTTTTCATCATTGGCCCGATCCTTGTGCGGCTATGGCTTTTATCGTCGTTCATCCTGGCGGCGGAGCGGTTTGGCGCAGTCGAAAAGCGGACAATAATACCGTTCACGCTGGCGTTCGCTTGCTTCGTGTTCCACGTGAATGTCAACCTTGCAAATTTGCCGGGCATCATTCACGCCGCGGCGGTGGAGCTGAAAAGTTCGATGTCGTTTGGCGCCATGTGGGGGGAAGTGTCCGCGAGGATATCCAACGGTTTTGTGTTCAGGGAGGACTGTTGCGGCGGCGGGACGCACGGCATGTGGCCACAGCAGGCCAACTACGGATTCCCGGCGGTGATGTTCTTCACGATTTACGGGCTTGCCTTAAGGCGATGGTGGTTCCTGGCGGCGCTTCCGGCCGGGTTCATTTTCATGGTCAAGTCGCAGATATTCATGGTGACGGCCGGCGCATTCGGCCTCACGGCCGCATGGTTCCTTTTCCGCAGGCGGGATTTCATCCCGCTGGCGGCGTACGCCGTGGCGATGTCCATTTCAACTTTCCTTTTGCTCACCAGGTTCAACGTGCCGTTCGGCTTTGACAATCCGGACACGATAAACATCCGGTTTGCGCCGGGGCAGGCGGTGGAGCTTGGCTATTACCTCGCCTATTTCCACAAGCTCAACGTGTTCGTTTTCCTGGCGCCGGCCGCGTTTCTGGCCGCAAACGCCTTGCGGCGGAAAAGACCGGAATGGAAGGTAAATTGGGGCGGATTCGGATTTCTGGCCGCCGCGGCGCTCACCGCCTACATGGTCCCCATGGCGATGCGGTTTGACACCGGCCCCGCTTTCGGGAAGCTATTGACCCAGATGCATTCGGCCATCGGCTTAAAGCCGGCTTTCCTGCTCGACATCTTCAATTGGGAGCTGATGGACGCCACATACGGCTTCCTGAACACCATGGGGGCCTTCGCTTTATCGCTGCTGATCTACATCACATACAACCGTTACGGGGCCATCCTGAAGGCCGTCGCATGGAGCGGGGCGGCTTTCACCGCCTTTTTGTACATGAATTTCATCCTCGTGGAGCCCGAATCGTATAAAAAGGGGATCGCCACGGATGAGATAAGGGAAGTATTGTCCCTCGCCGATTTAAGCTCCGTGATAATCACGAACCAGCTGGCGTATCCCGCCAGCGATTATCCACGTGAATTCAGGAACGTGCTGTATCCGGCGATCATGGGGCACAGGTTTTACGCATCCAACCTTCTTTTTCTGAATTACCAGTCAGTTGGCGACTTTAACAGGTTCAAGACGGTGCGCTGGTTCCTGGCGCGCCGCTTCGACGGGCAAAACGTCCGGTTCATGCGGGAGATGGGGATCAGATATGTATTCATAGACAAACAGGCCCCATACGAGATAAACAGGGACGAAATCGGCGGCTACGGCCTGACCGTGGCGGGGGAAAACGGAAGGTACCTGCTGCTCGAGCTTAAAGGCTCCGTGTGATGGCGACAATTTGCTTGCGGAATCCTGCCGCCGGATGGCACACTTCCATGATTGGTTTAACAAGAACAAGTTAGAAGCTGACCCATGATTTCCGTGGTGATACCGGTTTACAACGAAGTGGAGTCATTGACCCCGCTGATGGAAAGGCTTCTGCCCGCAATGGCCGCCATAGGCGAGCCGTACGAGGTGATATTCATCGATGACGGCAGCTCGGACGGGACGGCGCGCGCGCTGGACAATATCGGGGAAAAACAGCGCGGCCTGGTCAAGGTGATCCATTTCCGGACAAACATGGGCAAATCCGCCGCGTTGCAGGCCGGTTTTGACGAATCGGCAGGCGAGCTGATCGTGATGATGGACGGCGACCTGCAGGACCAGCCCGAGGAGATAAACAAGCTCCTTGCCGCCTTGCGCGAAAAGAACCTGGACATGGTGACAGGATGGAAGGCCAACAGGATGGACCCCATCTCCAAAACATTCCCGTCCAAGTTCTTCAACCGGATGCTCAACAGGCTGTCCGGGCTTTCAATACATGATTTTAACTGCGGCCTGAAGGCCTTCAAGCGTGAGTGCCTCACAAGTTTCACCCTGTATGGCCAGCTGCACAGGTTCATCCTCGTGCTGGCCGCGCACCGGGGTTTTAAGGTCGGCGAAGTCCCGGTGATCCACGCCCCGCGCCTTTACGGCGTCTCAAAATACGGGGTGAAGCGGTTCTATCACGGAATCATGGACATATTGACGGTGTTCTTCATCACCCGTTATCTGGAGTCGCCCCTTTATTTCTTCGGGATATACGGCGTCACTTCGATGCTGGTGGCCGTTCCCATCGGGGCGTACTTCCTAATCATGCACTTCCTGTCGTTCGGATGGGCCGATCCGCGCTGGAGGCTCACCGAACATCCCATATGGATAGTCTCCCCGATACTTTTCCTGCTTGGCCTGATCATGATCTTTTTCGGGCTTATCGGCGAGCTTATAACCTACCACCTTATTTCTTCCGGGCGCAGCGGCCCGCATCAGGTGAAACGTCCTCCGGCGGATTGATGAAAGACATCGAGGATCAGATCACCTTTGTGGCGGGGTCCGTGGAGCGGCTGCTCTCCCAGATGGACCATGATCCGCTGTCGCCCACATACGGATGCATGAGTCTTTCGTATTGGCGCGACAAGACATCCGACGTTGCCGACGCGCGCAGGCAGGAGGCGGCGCTTACTTTTGCGCTGCTGTTCAAAAGAGATTACCCCGGCTCCGGCTGGCGGGGAAGCTCCCGGCTTAGAAATGCCGTCATCGCCGCCATATCTTTCTGGCGCCAAAGCCAGTACTCCGACGGATCATTGGACGAGTGGTACAAGGGGGAGAGGGCCTTCGCCGCCGCCGCGTTCACCACTTTTGCGATGGCCCGGACGCTGGAGGTGATGGGAGACGACCTGCCCGAAGAGGTCCTGCTTATGGCCAGGGAGGGGCTTGAGCTTTCCGCCGGATGGCTCACGCGGCGAAACGACCTGTTCAAGACCAACCACCAGGCGGTGGGGGTGGCGGCGCTGGCATTCGCGGCAAAGGCGCTGGGAAACGAGCGCCTGACGGTTGCGGCCAAGGAAAAACTTGATTCCATAATCGCCGTCCAGACACCGGAAGGGTGGTTCCCCGAAGTGGGGCACATGGACCCGGGCTACACGTTCCTGACCGTGGAATACGTGGCCATGGCCATGGACCTTTGGGACGACTGGTCGCAGGTTGGGCCATTCGTGAAAGCGTACGATTTCGCGTGCGAATGGGTCCATCCCGATTTACGGCTTGGCGAGGAGTATGGAGTGTGCCACAACCCGTATGTTTCCCGGATCGCGGCGATACTGATGGAACCGCATTCGGGGAGGGCGGAATTCCTCCGCGGCGAGTTCGCCGGAAAGGCCGCCGGATTCGAAAGCTACAAAAACACCCTTGGCGACGAATTGAGGCTTTCACGCTGGGCGTACCAGCCGCTGCTCGCCCATTACTACGCCTTAAAGACGCTCCGCGCGCCCAGGAAACAATCGGAGGAACCGCCCCTTTTCGGCCACTCCTCGGACAGACGGATGTACAAATCCGCCAACATCGGCTGGTTCTCGGGAAAGAATTACACCGCCGTTTTCGCGCCGGCCGCCGGGGGCCTTGTGAGGATATTCAACTCCGAAAACCTGAAGCAGACCGCCGATTTCGGCTATGCGATAAAACTGGACGATGGCATGGCCACGAACCTGACCTACAACAGGAGCCTCCCTTATATCGAAGAGGGAGGGGCGATGTCCACCAAGGCGCCGGTGAGCGCCGTTAAAAAGTTCATGCCTTCATTCGCCGCCAGGGTGGGCCTGAGGCTGGCCTGCTCCACCGCCACAGGGTCGCGGCTGGCGAGGATGGCGATAGACAAGGTGCGCGAAAGGAAGGGGACGGCCCTCAACCAGTCCTCCGCCAACCTTGCCGCAAACGGCGCGGACATAACGTTACGAAGGGTCGTCACCCCGTCTGAAACGTCCGTTGAGGTGGAGGACGAGCTTTTGTTCGGAGAAGCCGCAGGTCTGGACAACATCATGTTCTATCATTCCTCAGGCTTTGAACCGGAACTTTCGCAGGTGGCCGCTCCCGGCGCCCCGGCCGGCGCAAAGATCGTCAGGCTTTGCGTCACAAGGCGGTATGACGTGGTCTTCGCCGACATTAAATCGTCCGTGGTAAAGATAACCATCGAGTAACCGTATCCAGCCATGTGCGGAATCACCGCGCTTATCAGCGAAGACGAGGCGGACCACGCCCTTTTCGGAAAGGCGACGGACCTGCTTGCCCACCGCGGGCCGGACAACCGTGGCGCAAAACGCGAAGGTGGGGTGGCCCTGGGGCATCGCAGGCTGTCCATCCTCGACCTCTCCCCGGCCGGCGCCCAGCCGATGACCAACGAGACCGGGGACATTTGGATAGTGTGCAACGGCGAGATATACAACTACCAGGACTTGAGCCGGCGGCTTAAATCGCGCGGGCATGTCTTCCGCTCCAAAAGCGACAGCGAGACCCTCGTCCACCTTTACGAAGAATACGGCGAAAGCTTTGTGGAGCATGTCAACGGCATGTTCGCTTTCGTATTGTGGGACGGGCGGGCAAAGAAGCTTCTGGCGGCGGTGGACCGCTTTGGAAAAAAACCGCTTTATTACGCGCGGTCCGGAGCGAAGATTGCGATGGCTTCGGAGCTCAAGTCGCTCCTGCTCTTCGATTGGGTCGGGCGCGACATAAATCCGGACGCGGTGGACCGCTATCTTTCCATGCGCTACGTCCCGGCGCCGATGACCATAATAAAATCGTCCAGCAAGTTGGAGCCGGCCACCATGCTTGTGTGGGAAGCGGGCGATATCAAGGTGCGGCGATATTGGAGCCCGGCCGCCGGACAGATCGCGTTTGACGCGGCCGCGGTGGACCGTTTCGAGGGGCTCTTTTCCGACGCGGTGGGCATAAGGCTCCAGAGTGACGTGCCGCTGGGGGTTTACTTAAGCGGCGGGGTGGACTCGGCTGCGGTGGCGGGGATGATGAAACGGCTGTCCGAAGGCCGGCGCGTATCGTACACATTGAGCGTGGACTACAAGTACGACGAGAAGGAAAAGGCGCGCAGGATCGCCGAATATCTTGATTTTGAATTCAACCCGGTGACGGTGGGGCAGGACGATTTCGGGAAAATGCGGGAGATCGCCTACCACCTGGACGAGCCGTTCGGCGACATGCTCTGCCTGCCTGCGTACCTGCTGGCCAGGGAGGCCAAACGCAAATTGACGGTGGTGCTCACAGGCGACGGGGCGGACGAGATATTCAACGGCTATTTCCACCAGCGGCTCATGGAAAAATGGCGGAGGATGGGGGCGCTTTTCCGCGCGCCCATGGCCGGCCCTTTCCTTTCAAATGCGGCCGGCGCCGTGCCGCTTGCGGTGTTCAACAGCCTGTTCGATTATCCGGACCGGGTGGGGCCCAGGGAGCGGCTGAAGATTTCCCAAATGCTGGAAGGCTGCTCAAGCTTCGGCGGATTCTACGAGGGGATAACGTCCTGCTTCACCGCCCAGGATAAAAACGCGGCATACACCGGAGAATTCCGGCGTTCGGTGGGCGCCGGGCCGTGGAGCGGGCAGATACAGCGCGATTGGGCCGGGATCACGGCAGGCTCTTTTTATTCACGCCTAAGTGTGCTAGATTTGAAATATTGGATTCCATTCAGTGTGTTGTACAGGTTGGACAAGATGAACATGGCCCACGCCGTGGAGACCAGGAGCCCCTTCCTGGACTATCGGGTGGTTGAAATGGCCTTAAACCTCGAGGACTCCGGCAAGATAAGCGGCAAGGGCAACAAGATAATCCTTCGAAAGCTTATCGAAAGGCTGTATCCGCCGGAGTTGAGGGAGAAGGGCAAACAGGCGTTCTACATGCCGGTGACGGGCGAAAACAGGAAACGGTTCCGCGATTGGGCGGCAAGCCTGCTTGGCGCGAAGCGTATCGAGGCGCGCGGCTTTTTCCGCCAGCCATACGTGGACGGCCTGTTCGAGGCGTATGACGGCGGCAGCATGCTGGCCACGCGCCAGTTGACGGCGCTTGGCATGCTTGAACTCTGGTTTGACGTATTCGGCCAAAAAGGCCGCTAGCCTGATTATTCCACGGTGTGACTTATGATAGACGTACTTCTTATTTATCCAAGGCTCGGCTCCATGGACAGCATGGTGGTGGACCTGCCTTTGAGCATCATCTACGCCGCCACCGAGTCCGTGAAAAGGGGGTATTCGGTGGAGGCGGTGGACTTGCGGACGGAGAGGGAGGACTGGCGGGAGACCATCCGGCGCAAGCTTTCCAAAGGGGTGCGCCTTGCCGGCATATCGGTGATGACCGGCAGCCCGCTGATAAATTCGCGGGAGATATCCGAGTTCATAAAGTCCGAAAGCCCGCAGACGAAAATCGTGTGGGGCGGGCCGCATCCGACGGTGCTGCCGGAAACGGTGGAAGAACCTTACATTGACTACCTGGTGCGCGGCTACGGCTCCAAACCGCTGGCCCAGATCGTGGAGAAACACAGGGAAGGGGGCGACATTTCCGGGATTGCCGGGCTTTCGTACAAAAAGGATGGCGTGGCGGTCCACAATCCACGCGAGAAGGAATTCGAGATAATCCATTACAGCGATTTGCCCTACGACCTTATAGACGTGAACGCACCGAAGTATATCCGCACATACAACGAGGCCAGGAACTTCCCGATATTCACCAGCATCGGCTGCCCGTACCAGTGCGCGTTCTGTGTCCATCCGGCGATATACAAGGAGATCAACGGGCCAAAGTGGCTTGCGCTGGAGGAGGAGGAGATACTGGGCCACATCGAATACGTCATGGGCCGCTACAAAGTAAACCATATCGTGTTCATAGACGACACAAGCTTCCCGAAACTTTCGCGGATGAAGTCGCTTTTCGAGCGCATCATCGAAAAGAAACTCAACATCACCATGGAGTTCCGCGGCGCCAGGATAAACGAAATAATGAAGATGGACGACGAGTTCCTCAACATTCTCGTGAAGGCCGGAGGCAGGATGATGATGGTGGGGGTGGAGTCGGGCAGCGACAAGGTGCTCAAGGGATTCCAGAAAGGGATCACCCGGGAGCAGATATTGAACGCGAACCGGAAACTTGCGCGCCATCCGGAGCTGACCGCCTATTACAACTTCATTTACGGCACCCCGGGCGAGACTTATGAGGACCTGCTGGAGACCAAGGACCTGGTGCTCACCATACTGCGGGAGAATCCCAAGGCATATTTCGGGTTCGGCGGCGATTGGAAACCGATACCCGGCACCAGGACCCTGGAGACAGCGGAGAAAGATTACGCTTTCAAAAGCCCGAAGACGATAGACGACTGGATACAGATAGACTCGTCCGACGCCGACAATAAGATAGTCCACTCCTGGTACACGGCAAAGCACAACGACCTGATCAAGCTTATGCAGGTGTCCTCGTTTGTGATCGACGACAAGATCATCCGCGAGTCGCGCGGGAACAACAGCTCGTTCTTCAAGCTGCTGCGCCTGATGTCGCGGATATACAAGCCCATCGCGCTTTTCCGCCTGCGGCGCAACTTCAGCCGGTGGATGGTGGAGTACGAGCTGTGGCGCATGATGGTGCGGATAATGCCCCAGTTGCGAGCGGCCCTGGGCTGACAATGGCGGGCAAAGGGCCGGCCGAGGCCTTACGGGTATGGGCCAACGTTTACCGGCGGATACGGTTTTTCAGCAAGATGTACCCGCTTTCATCCATCGCAAAGGATGTTTTTCTGTTCCCGGTGGACTACTTCCTGGCAAACAGGGACATCCGTTCCGTGCGCAACATCACCTTCGCCATAACCCACGCGTGCAACATCCGCTGCGAGATGTGCTATTTCCATCTGGAGTTGGGGAACAGGAAGAACCTGCCTTTCGATGTGTACACCCGCGTGATAGACTCGGCGGCGAAAAGCAGGCCGTGCGTCATCCTGTCCGGGGGGGAGCCTTTCGCCCATCCGGACATTCTTAATATGGCGGAGTACGCAAAGGGAAAAGGGCTGCCCACCCAGATATTCACAAACGGCACGCTGGTCACCCCTGAAAAGGCGGACAAACTGGCGGCCATGGGGCTTGATTATATTGATTTCACGCTGCTGGGCGACGAGGTGACGCATCCGCAGGTGGCAAACGCGCCCAAAAGCTACGAAATGCTGCTGCGCAATCTGCAATATTTCGCGAAGAACAGGCGCGGTGTGAAGATTATATTGAACTACACGATAACGCCCAGGTCGCTCAAAAGCATCGGCCACGCGGTCACGCTTGCCAGGGAGCTTGCGCTGGATGGAATAAGGTTCCAGCATTACAATTTCCTCCTGGAAGGAGAGACTGCTGCCCAGGGAAAGGCTGTGAAAGATATCTTCGGGGTGGATTCAGGGGTGAATGAGATAACCGGCGAAGGCAACCTTGAAGGAGCGGCGGAGTTCATACGCGAATTCACGAAACGGCTTGCCGCGGAAGCCCCGTCCATCCCGGTGCAATGGGCTCCCACCCTTACGGACTCGGAGCTGGACAATTGGTATTCGAACGACAAACACCGCACCAACCGCAAATGCCTTTATCCGTGGCGCGGGATACTGGTGGACGCGGACTCGAAGATATACCCATGCTCGAAGATTTACCTTGAGCTAGGATCGCTTGCGGACAGCGAGCTTTTCGATATCTGGAACGGCCCTCGGATGAAACTTTTCCGCAAGCGGCTTAAAAACGGCGGGTATCCCGCCTGCTCGCGCTGCTGCAAGCTATGACACGGCCACCGGCCCATCCGCTTCGCTACTCCGTCCACACCCGGCTGCGCGAATATCAATTGGGGCGGATGATGCGCGGCGGCGGCGGAAAACTGCTGGACATCGGGTGCGGCGTGGGCTACCTGACACGCGCGCTTGGCGGCGGATACAGGACCGTCGGCCTGGAATATGATTTCGAGTCGCTCAAGGTCAATGTCCAGAACGGGATGGCCATGGCGGTCCGGGGGGGCGCGTGGGAACTGCCCATTAAAAGCGGTTCGCTGGACGCCGTGCTGTGCTCCGAGGTGTTCGAGCATATGCCGGACGGGAAGGACTTGGAACTGGCGCGGGAGATCGCCCGGGTCCTAAGGCCCGGCGGCAGGGCATATGTCACCGTGCCGGCGCTCGAGGGGCTTCGTTCCAGGGCTCCATTGCGCAATATCGGCCATGATATCCCCGGCTCCGGGGAGTATCATTACAGGCTCGGTTACAGCGCGGATGACATGAGGCGCGTAATAAGCGGCGTTCCGGGGCTTAAGGTTGCCCGCATGAGACATTCGATGGCCCTGTTCTCCGAGCTTTTCATGGACCTGCTCAAGCTTGTGTACCTGAAAAAAAACAAGATGAAGGAGCAGTCCGACCTGATGAGCATGGGAGATTCCCCGCTCTTTAAGATTTATCGGGCGGTGTTCCCGATTTTGCATGCGCTGTTCGTGGCCGAAGATTTCCTTTTATGCCCGGTCATAAAAGGCCATATACTTGTGGCCGAGCTGGAAAAAGTGTGACGGACAAGCGCAAGGCCGGACAAATGAGCGATTTTTTCAAGGTTATCTTCAAGAACTACTCCATCGGGGACGCGTTGCGCGCGGAGATGGAGGAGGATATCGGTTTCCTGGTAAGGTCCATTCCCGGGGCGATGGGATTTTTGCTGCGTTACGCGGTATACAAGCTGTTTTTTGGAAAAATAGAGTCCGCCCCATACATTTATCCCGGCGTGCGCTTTGTGTTCATGAAGAACATCCGGCTGGGCAAAGGTGTCCTGATAAACTCCAACAGCTACGTTTACGGCAAAGGAGGGCTGGAGATCGGGGACAAGACCCTCATATCGCCCAACTGTTCCATAGTGGCCGGCGAGCACAACATGTCGCTGGACGCGTCGATAATCGAGCATGCCTCCGCGGCGCAGAAAATAGTCATAGGGAAGAATTGCTGGATCGGGGCCAACTGCGTTATCCTCGGCGGCGTGACGATAGGCGAAGGATCCGTCATCGGGGCGGGGGCCGTGGTGACAAAGGACACGGAGCCCAATTCCATCAACGCCGGAGTGCCCGCGCGCAAGATCGGCGAGCGCAAAGCGCCGGGACAATGATTTAACGCAATGTTATCACATCGCTAAAATACTGGAGATTAATGGTGACGGATTCTATTGAGACCGTAAGGCGGTTTTGGGACGCAAATCCCCTCCTTACAGGCGAGCTGGATGTTCCCGCCGGATCAAAAGAATGGTTCGACGGCTTTGATTCCATCAAGACAAACGACATATTCGCCGGCGACCTTGGCGATTGGATTCCCGGCGATATAGCCGGCAAGTCGGTATTGGATGTCGGATGCGGGCCCGGCTATTGGCACAGGCGGTTTGGCGAACGTAAAGTTGATTACACCGGCATTGATATTTCTCCGGTCACAATCGAGCTTGCGAAGAAATCCAGGGAAATTTACGGGATAGCTGGCAACCTGGAAGCAGGCAACGCGGAGGAATTGAGGTTTGCGGACAATTCGTTCGACTATATAGTTTCCGAAGGCGTCATCCACCACACACCGCGCACCGAAAAGTGCGTTGATGAGATATGGCGAGTTCTAAAGCCTGGCGGCAGGGCCACTATCGGGCTGTATTACAGAAATTATGTGCTGTCTTCTCCGGCGATATTTAAAGTCGCGCTGTTCTTTATGCGGATACTTAATGTTTCCCTGAAAGGGCGGGGGCGGGAGAAAATGCTGGTGGCGGACAATGCGTCTGATTTTGTGAGAATGTACGATGGAGACCAGAATCCCATTGGAAAATCGTACACCAAAAAAGAAGTCAAGGCCATGTTCGGGAAATTCTCCAAAATCCGGCTTGGCCGCTATTATTTCCCATTCCGGATATTCCCGTTCAAGGCTCCGGCGTGCCTCCAGAAAATCATGGCGTCGTTGTTTGGCCTGATGATTATTATCAAAGTGGAAAAATAAGAGAGGCGAATCAGGATTTTGGTGTCCTGGCTGTCTTGCATCTTTTGGGCAGGGGAAACGCCGGACAGATTTTCATTAATATGGACCCTTTCTAAACATGCGTCATATCCAGGCTATATTCCCAAAATGTTTTTTCAACCCCCTTTTTCCCGCCCGATAAGCAAAGGCCGTCAATGCTGACCCTCGCCAGAAACCTGGCTGACCGCCTGTTGCGCCTCCCGGAACTGCGCGGGATGAAGGGGAGCGATTTTGACGGTGAGGCCGCCGCTGCCCTGGAACGGAAGATATACGAAAAAAAACCGATACTGAAAACACTTTACGACGAATATTGCAGGCCCCTCGAGGAATCGGCCGCCCGCGCCCGGCCCGGCGCGAGGATGCTGGAAATAGGGAGCGGAACGAGCCCCTTGAAAAAACGGATACCTTCCGTCATGACCAGCGACGTGGCTCCTTTGCCATGGCTGGATATGAATTGCTCGGCCTACGCTCTCCCTTTCGGAGACGCTTCGATCGAGAGGATATTCTCGCTGTTCGTCATCCACCACCTGGGGCGGTTCGAGGACTTTTTGAATGAGGCCAGGCGCGTCCTTAAACCAGGCGGCGAGCTTGTGATCGTTGATCCGGCCATCACCCCTTTCTCAAGGTTGTACTACAAAATCCATGTGGACAAAATGGACCTGGACGTCCGGGAGTGGGGTTTTGAGGGGGATGGAAGGCTGTCGGACAGCAACATCGCCCTGGCCTGGATCGCGTTTTTCCGCGACAGGGAAAGGTTCCAGAGGCTGTACCCGGAGTTTGAGATCGAAAAAGTGGAGTACAGCACCTGCCTTTCATTCCTTCTCACCGGGGGATTCCGGATCCGCCAACTATTGCCGGACTTTGCTATCGAGGCGCTTTTCGCGGCCGAAAACTGGATCATCCGCAACATCACAAACAAAATAGCCGTCACAATGGCTGTGACCTTAAAACGGACATAAGGCGGTGGAGAGCGAAACTTCCGTCACCGTGCTCATGCCGGTCTATAACGCGGGGAAATACCTGCGGGGAGCGATAGAAAGCATCCTTGGGCAGACCCACGCCGATTTCGAATTCCTAATAATAAACGACGGCTCCACCGACGGCTCTGCGGACGTTGCGCGCTCTTACAACGATAGCCGCATAAGGTTTGTGGAGAACGAGCGCAACATGGGGATGGTGGCCACCCTCAACCGGGGCCTTGCTCTTGCCACCCATGAGCTTGTGGCGCGCATGGACGGGGATGACATATCCCACCCCGAAAGGCTGGCCAGGCAGGTTGAGCGGTTTTGCGCGCCCGGTGGCGAGAAGCTTGCGTTGCTGGGGACGATGTGCAGGCAGATCGGGCCGGAGGGTGAACTGATTTACATGGGCGCCATGGAAAAGCCGATAGATCCGCTGGCCGTGGCCTGGTACCAGCTTTTCGACAATTCTTTTATCCACACCTCGGTGATGTTCCGGAAAAGCGTCGTGCTAGGCGAGCTTGGAGGATACCGCTGGTCGGACATTTGCGCCGACTACGACCTGTGGATGCGGATGATCGAAAAGGGGCTCGAATTGCGCAGCCTGCCTCAAATACTTGTGGACTACCGCAACCATCCAACGTCCATCATCGGCGAAGTGCGGGCGGAGAAAAAGGAAAAACTTGAGACCGCCGCCCGGGAACGGCGTGAAGTGGCCATCCGTTGCGCCGCCTCTGTGGCGGGGTGGACGATAACCGGCGATGAGGCGGACATCCTCCAAGGTTTCATCCATGGATTTGACCCTCAAAAGGCCGCAAGGTTTATCGCAACGTTCGAAACAGCCCTGCAAAGGTTTAGGGCGCATAATGCGCAAGCCGCCGGGATCGAAAACTTCCGGCTTGTGGTGGCGGAGCAATATTGCACCGTGGCGTACAAGATTCTGGCCGAGGACAGGGCTCTGGCGGCCAGAATATTGATGAAAGGGATAGGGTTCCATACGCCGGTGGCGCTCCGGCTGCCGTGGGGGAGGATAGCCTCGCTGGCGTTATTCGGCGAGAAGGCCAGGAAAATGTTTGGAAAGGCCCGCGCCGCCGCCAGAAAAGCCCTTGATTGATTGACGGGCTGGACATTTGCCGGCCGTGTGGAAATGGTGGGCGGTGCAGGGATTGAACCTGCGGCTTCCACCGTGTGAAGGTGGCACTCTCCCGCTGAGTTAACCGCCCAGGAATTTTCTATAATAGCCGCCAGTCCGCTTTTTGTCACCCTCAAAATTGCCCCAAAATCAACATTGACCGCTCTACGGCGCAAATACTCCGTCCTGAGCGTGATTGCCAGATGGCCGGATTTGCCCGGCGCCAATATTTTGCTGTTAGCAACAAATAGAAATGTCCGGTTTAGTAGCACATGAATTGTCCGCTTTGTCCATCCGGTGATTTCCGATTAATCCCGGCGTGGCCGCAAGCGGCGGACAGTTACGCCGCGGCCTTCCTTTTCTTTTTGATTTCAA